>JAJZHJ010000123.1 GCA_021804525.1 Bacteroidota bacterium
TTAATGCCTTCGACAAGTGCTATCGGGAATCATATCATGTACGACTATTTGAGTCTGGAAACACCTTACTACGACTGCAATGGAGTATTAAATGGTTCGGCATTTATTGATAGTTGTTCGGAATGTGCCGGTGGAACAACAGGGATCACTCCTATTCTGTCAAAAGGAGGTTGTCAAACAGCAATTGTTACTGTTAACGATCAAATTAACGCCATCGTTTATCCAAATCCTTTTACAGATTCTTTCAACTTGAAATGCGATGATCAGGTCAAGTACAAAATTTATTCTACGACAGGAGTTGAAATTGAAGAAGGCACGACAAATGGAAAAATCGTTTTAGGATCAGATTTAAGAATGGGAATTTACTTTCTGAAGATATTTAGCTATAAATCAGCTAAATGTTTTAAACTGATAAAAGACTAGTTAATCACATATTTGTTCATTAGTAAGGATGTAACAAAAAAACGAGAAATCAAAACCAAGAAAAAAATATTGGTGTTTCGATTTTAGGAGTCAAGACAATATCTTAAAATAAAATCACAGGGAAAACACCAATTGAAGAAATGAACATCCAAAACAACGTTTAAGCTATCATTTTAGTTGTTAGTACATTTATATTCAAACAACAAGAGCTACTACTGGGCTTTTGCCAGAAATAAACATGGAACTCTAATTTTAATTTGTAAGTCAAAATATTCTTATAGTGGAGTACAATATAAATTACATCAAATAAAGCATATAGATGAATTTAAATAAATTACATATTACAGAGGCCGTAAAACACTTAGTTTTTTTAAGTATTCTAGTATTAACAAGTAACTCTCTGTTTGCCAGCAATTATTTTGTTGCTCCTAATGGCAACGATACAACCGGCACGGGAACAATTAATGCACCATATGCAACAATTATGAAAGCCAATCAATATGTCTTGCCGGGTGATACTGTATTTCTTCGTGGTGGAGTTTATCAAATGACGGACGCTCAGATTAACTGTTATTATAGCATTTGGGCGTATATGAACTATATGGATAAAAGCGGGACTTCTTCTAAATATATTTGCTACTGGGCATACCGTGATGAAAAACCAATTATTGATATGTCGAATGTAAAGCCTGCTGGTTACCGAATTATTGTTTTTTATATAAGAGGCTCGTACCTGCATTTCAAAGGACTCCAGATTATCGGCACACAGGTAACCATTACCACTCATACGCAGTCAGAATGTTTCCGCAATGAAGGGGGAAACTATAATATTTACGAACAATGCTCTATGCACGACGGTATGGCCATCGGTTTTTATCTGACTAGGGGGATGCACAATCTTGTGCTCAATTGCGATGCTTATAACAACTGGGATAATGTATCGGAAAATCAAAAAGGTGGAAATGTAGACGGGTTTGGATGTCACCCTGTAAGCAGCGGAAGCGTAGGGAATGTTTTTCGGGGGTGCCGTGCGTGGTTTAACAGTGATGATGGTTACGATTGCATTAATGCGTATGCACCTGTTGTTTTTGATCATTGCTGGGCGTTCTATAACGGATATTCCACTTCATTTGAAAGCCTTGGGGACGGCAATGGCTTCAAAGCTGGTGGTTACGGACAGGCGCCTGTTGTTTCTAAGCTTCCCAACCCAATTCCATCGCACACTGTCGAATTTTGTTTGGCTTACGGGAATAAAGCTAACGGAATTTATGCTAACCACCATGTACAGGCCGGAGATCATTTCTATAACAATACATCCTATCACAATGGAATCAATTACAATATGCTGAGTCAGAAAATTACTAAAAGCCCAATAACAGGAAATGACACTACGCTTGATTGCCCAGGCTTTAATCATGTGTTGCACAATAATCTCTCTTTCAGATATGGTACACAGACCGAAGTAGTCAATATGGGAACCTGCGTGAATACGTACAATTCTTTTTCTCCCAATTCCGGAGTGACTGTAACTGCAGACGATTTTTTAAGTGTGGATGCATCATTATTGATTGCACCACGTCAGGCTGATGGTAGCCTGCCTGATATCAACTTTCTAAAACTGAAAGAAGGAAGCGATCTGATTGATAAAGGCATGGATTTGGGATTTTCATACAATGGAACTGCTCCCGATCTTGGCGCTTTCGAATCAGATTATAGTACCACGGCAGTCCCTCAAATAATTTCTCAAAAATCATTATTTTTCCCAAATCCTGTATTTAACATGCTAAATTTCAGTTTGACAATGAAAAAGGTACAAATCTACAATATGACAGGAGAATTGATGTTGACAGCCAAAAATACAAATCAAATGAATGTTTCGAATCTAAAAGAAGGTGTTTATCTAATGCAATATGCGCAGTCTGACGCAAAACACGGCACGATTAAATTTGTCAAAACGAAATAGTAGGTATAATATCAAATAATCACATTAACCAAAATGGAGAAAAAAAAATTCATAGCTCTACTTTTTGTAATTAGCATCATTTTTGGATTTAAAACAGAGAAAACAAAAGCATCAATAATAAGCAGTGAATCTATCGTTTATCATGTCCCTACTTCAGTACATACAAGCTATAACTTAAACACCGGTTGGAAATTCTTCTTTGGTGACCCCACTGGAGCATCACTACCCGGATTTAATGATTCGGCGTGGACTAACGTCAGCCTTCCCCATACATGGAACGATATCGATACTTATCGATCATTCATCAGTCATAGTGGTGGCGACCAAAGTGAAAAGTTATTTGGAATAGGCTGGTATCGAAAACACTTCACATTACCCCAAAAAGCAAAGGGGCGAAAAATCTTTCTTGAGTTTGATGGCATGAGGCAAGCTGGTCAATTTTTCCTTAACGGTAAGTTAATTGGCAGTTATGAAAATGGGATTACAGCAGTAGGATTTGACATCACAAATAGTGTCAAATTTGAAGGTCAGGATAACATTTTAGCAGTCAAGGTAGATAACAGACAAGATTATAAGGAAAAAAACACAAATACCCCATTTGAATGGAATACAAAAGATTTTAATCCTAATTTCGGAGGACTTAATCGGAATGCCAAATTAATTATAACGGACAAGATTTATCAAACTCTCCCTCTTTATGAAAATCTAAAAACGACAGGAATCTACATTTATCCATCAAACTTTGATATCAATAATAAAACCTGTGATGTAAATATCGAATCACAAGTACGCAATGAATCAGGAGATCAACAGTCCATTACATTGTCAGTAGTAATTGTGAATAAGGAAGGTCATATCTGCGCCAAATTGCAAGGGAATACATCTGATTTGGTAGATGGTGAAACAGAAATATTTACCGCAAACGGACAATTATCAAATGCAAAATTTTGGAGTCCTCAGTCACCAAATCTTTACAATGTGTATTGCATCCTCACTGTAAATAACAAGATCGTTGATGTACAGAAAGTTAAAACAGGATTTCGTGAAACCCAATTTAAGGGAGGCGTTGGCACTGGAGGGGTCTATCTCAATGGAAAATTCATTTGGCTTACCGGCTATGCCCAACGGGCAGCTAATGATTGGCCTGGATTGGGAGGAGCCTATCCTGACTGGATGCATGATTTTACCATGTCACTCGTACGTGAAAGCAATGGCAATTTTATCCGTTGGATGCACGTTGCCCCCCAACGGGCAGATGTGGCGGCATGCGATAAATATGGTATAGTTGAAATATGCCCTGCAGGGGATAAGGAAATGGATGTACAAGGGCGACAATGGGATCAACGCATTGAGGTCATGCGTACCACAATGATTTCTTACCGTAATAATCCAAGTATATTCTTTTGGGAGGCAGGGAATACCGTTTTAACGCCGCAACAGATGGAACAGATGGTAGCACTTAGAAAACAATGGGATCCTCACGGAGGACGTGTCATTGGAACCCGAGATAATGATCTAGCAGAAGCCAACAAAGCGTTAACTCCCATATGTGAATGGTATGGGGTTATGATAGGTCAAGCACCCCAAACCGACAAGATCACAGGAGATGAAATTTTTCGAGGCTATAGCATTGCCCGTCGCAATAAGGCTCCTCTGATCGAAGAAGAAGATTTTCGCGATGAAGCTGGTCGTAATATCTGGGATGCCTACTCTCCTCCACATTTTGGATTCAAACCTCGTGAAGGCGACACATATCATTGGGACTCCGAAACATTTTGCCTCGCTGCAGCCACACGATATGAGAGTTACATGCTCAACCGGATAGATAATTCTGACTCTGCACATTCAAAATGGTCAGGCTATGCTTCCATCTATTTCACTGATGCAGATGCCGACGGTCGCCAAGATAGTAGTTATGTGTTGCGTGTTAGTGGTAAGGTTGACGGTGTACGCCTGCCGAAATCATTGTTTTATGTTTCACGGGTGATGCAAAATACACAACCTGATATACATATAATAGGACATTGGAATTACCCGCCAAACACTGTAAAAACTGTCTATACAGCCGCAAATCATTGTGATTCGGTGGAATTATTTATTAACGGGAAATTAGTAGGCGTGGCCAATAAACCGTGTAATTTTGTAGATCACTTTAATGGGAACAATAAAGATTTTGGCAACACCGGCTACATTTATGCTTTTCCATCCATTCAATATAAGGCAGGTATCATTAAAGCAATAGGTATAACTAACGGTAAAATTGTTACCCGGGATGAAATAAAAACTGCAGACAAACCCAAAGCCATCAGACTCACAGTTCATATGGGAGCAAACGGATTGCAAGCAGACGGAAGCGACGTAGCTTTAATCGACTTCGAGATTGTAGATGCAAAAGGGAGACGCTGTCCAACTGATGAGGCGAAGGTTGATTTTCAAATTACAGGACCAGCTATATGGAGGGGAGGTTTTAATGCTTCAAGGCTCAACAGCACCAATAATCTTTATCTTTATACGGAATGTGGCATTAATCGAGTAGCTATTCGTTCAACTCTCACTTCAGGTATCATTACAGTAACAGCCAAACGGAAAGGTCTTATTAGCGCTACCGCAAAAATTGAATCAAAATCTGTGAATATTGTCAACGGTCTGACCCCAATTATGCCGCAAAGATTGAATGCTCTCAAGAAAATTACCTTTGTCACTGAACAAAAATGAAAAGAGCATTTTTATTGTTGAGTGTATTAGCTATTTTTTTATCAGCCAAATCTGCTGATTATGTAATTACTGACTACGGCATTAAAACTGATAGCACTAAAGTGAATACAACAGCTATCCAATCGGTTATTGACAAGGCCGAGTCCGATGGAGGCGGAACCATTGTCATTCCAAAAGGCGTGTATCTTTCCGGGGCACTCTTCTTTAAACCGAACACAAAACTTAAATTAATGGAAGGTGCAGAATTGAAGGGATCTGACAATATCAATGATT
>JAJZHJ010000124.1 GCA_021804525.1 Bacteroidota bacterium
CCCGCACAAACAGGCCAAGTACTACGTCTTCGGTAATTGATCTATATTTGTTAGTATGTCAACACCACTTGCAGAACGAATGCGGCCACACACGCTCGATGAATACGTCGGGCAACATCATTTGGTTAGCCCTGATGGGGTTATTCGCCAAATGATTGATTCAGGCCATCTTGCTTCCTTTATTTTGTGGGGACCGCCGGGTGTTGGCAAAACAACACTTGCACGAATCATTGCAAACCAGCTTCAGCGCCCCTTTTACGCGTTAAGTGCCATTCATGCCGGTGTAAAAGAGGTTCGCGAGGTGATTGAACGAGCAACAAAAACGCGTTTCTTCAATCAACCAGGAAGTATTTTGTTTATTGATGAAATTCATCGTTTTAGTAAATCACAACAGGATGCCCTGTTAGGTGCTGTCGAGGATGGAACGTTTACACTTATTGGTGCAACAACAGAGAATCCTTCTTTTGAAGTGATTACCCCATTATTGTCGCGTTGTCAAGTGTTTGTATTAAATCCATTGTCGCAAGATGACTTACAGCTTTTGCTCGATCGTGCACTCAAAACTGATCTGGAACTTAAGCAACACAACATCACTGTGCTCGAAACGGATGCACTGTTTCGGTTTTCAGGAGGTGATGCACGTAAATTGCTAAATATCATCGAGATGACTTTGAGTACTGGCGATGACGGCTCGATAACAATTACCAACGCCATGGTAACACAACTCTTATTGCAACATTCAGTAGCTTATGATAAGATGGGCGAAATGCACTATGACATCATCTCTGCATTCATCAAATCAGTTCGGGGTAGTGATCCGGATGCGGCAGTCTATTGGTTGGCACGTATGGTTGCAGGTGGAGAAGATCCAAAGTTTATAGCTCGACGATTGGTAATTTTGGCTGCTGAAGATATTGGGCTAGCCAACCCAAACGCTTTGCTTTTAGCCAACACCTGTTTTGATGCCATTTCCAAAATTGGCTGGCCTGAAAGTCGCATTATTCTTTCGGAAACAACGATATATTTGGCCCTTTCTCCTAAAAGCAATTCAGCCTATTTGGCCATTGACAAAGCTTTGCAGATAGTTGAAGAAACAGGGGATTTGCCTGTACCTTTACACTTGCGTAACGCACCTACACAATTAATGAAACAACTTCATTATGGAGCCGATTATTTTTATCCACATGAGGCTCCCAACCATTTTGTTCAGCAAGATTATTTGCCGGACGCGCTTTGTCATCAATCCATTTGGGAAGCAGCTGATAATACGGTGGAACAAAAGCAGGTTGCCTATTTGAGACAGTTGTGGCATAATAGATACTGAAAAACACGTGCAATATGCAAAAATTGTTGTTACTTTGTTATGTCACTCTCGATGCATTATCTTGGCGCCAATGAATTAGTTTCCATAGAACAAACATATGAGCAAAATTAAGTTTCGCAGTATTCATTTAATCATATAATATATGTGTGGTATAGTAGGTTATATCGGGACAAAACAAGCTTCGCGCGTGTTAGTGGATGGATTGCAAAAGCTGGAGTATCGGGGATATGATTCGGCTGGCATTGCTGTGATGGAAGATCATAAAATCAACGTGGTAAAAGCCAAAGGAAGATTAAAAAATCTGGAACAGAAAATGGAGCATAACGGGATACCTGCGGGCACCATTGGTATTGGACATACGCGTTGGGCAACACACGGTGAACCATCTGACGTCAACTCACACCCACATGGCAATGAGCGTGTTACAATTGTGCATAATGGGATTATTGAAAATTATGTGCAATTGAAAGAGAAAATGATCGCCAAAGGATATAAGTTTTTATCGGAAACAGACACTGAAGTAATTGCGGTACTGTTAGATTATTACTATACAGGAAATCCGGTTGAAACGATTACTCGTGTGATTGATACTTTGAAAGGATCCTATGCTTTAGGCATCCTTTTTGTCGATTTTCCCGAGACGATGTATGCAGTGCGCAAAGACAGTCCGTTGATTGTGGGGGTTGGTGAGGGAGAAAATTTTATCGCATCTGATATCCCTGCTATTCTCAAATACACCCGCAATTACTATCTATTGGAAGAGAATGAGATAGCTATTTTAGAACGCACAGGGGTCTCCATTGTTGATCACGATAACGAACCCATTCCAAAGGAACTTTTCACGGCAACATGGGACATTGAAGCTGCTGAAAAAGGCGGTTATCCCCATTTTATGTTGAAAGAGATTCACGAGCAACCTAAAGCTTTACTGAGTACGCTTTCACCTCGCATTGTTGACGGGATGCCTGACTTTGGTATTAAAGTCTTGTCGGATGATATTCTGAAAAGTTTTCAACGCATTTATATTGTGGCGTGCGGTACAGCCATGCACGCAGGCATGGTAGGAAAAACAGCCATTGAACAACTAGTTCGCGTTCCTGTTGAGGTCGATGTGGCTTCAGAGTTTCGCTATCGGAACCCTATTTTATCCAAAGAAAATGATTTGGTAATTATCATTTCTCAATCAGGTGAAACGGCTGATACACTAGCTGCGTTACGCCTTGCAAAAGATCAAGGTGTCCATACATTGGCCATAGTCAACGTTGTGGGGTCGTCCATTGCACGCGAAGCCAACAGCGTTTTGTACACCTGGGCAGGCCCAGAGATTGCGGTAGCCAGCACCAAGGCATATTCAGTGCAAGTAGCCATGATGTATCTTTTTGCCATTAAATTAGCTCATGTAAAAGAGACAATCAGTGCCGAACAAACAAGAGCGTTATGCACCGAACTGATGGAGATACCACGATTAGTGGAGCGCGCATTGGAAACGGCAGATAGTTGCCAATTTTTCGCTAGTAAATTTCAAAATGCACGTGATATTTTTTTCATTGGTCGGGGGCTTGACTACGCACTTTCGCTTGAAGGCTCACTGAAACTGAAAGAAATATCTTATATTCATAGCGACGCTCACGCTGCCGGAGAACTGAAACACGGCACTATTTCGTTGATTACGGAAGATATGCCGGTCATTGCCGTTGCTACCCAAACGGCTTTGTTGGAAAAGATGGTAAGCAATATCAAAGAGGTGATCACACGCGGTGCAAAAGTTCTGTTAGTGTGCAAAGTTGAAAAGGGGGAAATGAGTTACTTAACCGATTTTGTGATTGAGATTCCAGCTTGCAACGATTTCTTCACACCCTTATTAGCCGTGGTGCCTTTGCAACTTTTTGCCTATTATACAGCAGTTTTGAGAGGCTGCGATGTAGATAAACCACGTAATTTAGCTAAGTCGGTTACTGTGGAATAAAACTTAGAAACTATTTTACCCGTTGTTGTTATTGGTTTTATCAATGGCAACAATGGGATCTAAATGAATTTCTTTCGCTTTTTCTATCAAATAGTGCATTGCGGCAGCTCTTTCGTTTGGAATGATACCTTCAAGAATAGCTTCTTTAATAGCGTTTTTTAGCCAACCTACTTCGCGACATTGGGGGAGCCCAAAAATCTTCATGATTTCTACACCGTCAACAGGCGGCTGCCAATTCCGGAGGCTGTCTTTTGCTTCAATGTCGATCAGCTTTTGACGTACTATCTGAAAGTTATCAAGATGACGTTTTACACGTGCTTGATTTTTTGAGGTGATGTCGGCTTCGCATAACGTCATCAACAGTTCGATGTCGTCACCTGCATCAAAGAGCAAGCGCCGAATAGCTGAGTCGGTCACCCCTTCTTCGCTTAACACAATGGGACGCATGTGCAGTGAAACCATTTTCTGCACAAACTTCATTTTCTCGTTCATTGGTAATTTCAGACGTTTAAAAAGCGTCGGAATCATCTTTTCACCAATAAAATTGTGGTTGTGAAATGTCCAGCCAGAATTGTCGTCCCAGCGTTTGGTAACCGGCTTGGCAATATCGTGCAACAAAGCCGCCCAGCGCAACCAGAGATTGTCTGAGTGATGTGCTACTTTGTCGAGCACAGTTAATGTGTGAATAAAATTATCTTTGTGCCCTTTCCCTTCTTTTGTTTCAACGCCTTTTAACGCCACCAGTTCAGGAAAAATAATAGAAAGTAAGCCACTCTGTTCGAGCAAAAGGAAGCCGATGGAAGGACGTGTTGCCTCCATCATTTTATTTAATTCGTCGGCAATTCGTTCGGCTGAGACAATTTCAATCCGCTGACAATTTTTTTTGATTGATTCAAAGGTTGCTCCTTCGATGTGAAATTCCAATTGAGTGGCAAAGCGGATAGCACGCAACATGCGTAATGGATCGTCGCTGAAAGTAATGTCAGGATCTAGCGGAGTTCTAATGATTTTATGGGTTAAGTCGTCAATTCCATGGAAAGGGTCTAACAATTCACCGTAGTTTCTCTTTGAAAGCGATATGGCTAATGTATTGATTGTGAAATCTCTTCGTCGTTGGTCATCTTCTAAGTTTCCATCTTCTACAACCGGTTTTCTCGATTCTTTACTATATGATTCGCGGCGTGCTCCCACAAATTCAATCTCAGTACTTCCTGCTTTCAGTTGAGCTGTACCAAACGTTTTAAATATGTTCAGGGTGGTGTGTCTCTTCCATTTGGAGGCAACGTGTTGTGCCAAAGCAATTCCGCTTCCAATTACCATGATATCAATATCTTTCGAAGAGCGATGAAGTAATTTATCGCGTACGTAGCCACCAATGACGTAGCAATCACATTCCATTTCGTCAGCTGCATTTGAGATAATCTGAAAAACAGGATTTTGTATAAAGTCTTGCATATCTAAGAAAATAGCTTTATCGAAATATGATGTCAGCAATTACTTCACTTCCTATATGATGATTGATTTTTTCAACAAGTTCATGGCGAGACATCATCAAATTGTGTCGCAATAGCGATGAAGACAAAGTTACATAGAGTTTTTTGTGCTTGATTTCAAGATGGGTCGTATAGCCAGCTACCCCATTCCCCATGATTTCTCCCCACGATTGAATAAGTCGTGTCTCAAGTAGTTTGCTATTAAGTTTATGTTGTTCTTCCAAAAAAAGGCGAATAGCATCTCCCAATGTTTGGGCATTTTGTCGTTTCATCTATGTTCATTTTGAAATCAGTAAATCAAAAACTGAGCAATACCTCTATTCTACTCCCAATTCACATTGTTTTGGAAGGAGCTTTGTTTTTGATACTTCAAATCTTGCAAAAGCGACGATTTCACAGCAATTCGGAACATATACGATGTATAGTAACCTACAGGTACAATTTGCGCTGACATAGACCAACAATGTAGATCACGGGTGATTCCAATATTGATTTGTGTAAACTTTTTATTAGCAAAACTATAGGATGCCGACCAATTCACATTCCACTTAGGAGTGGGAGAAAGC
>JAJZHJ010000125.1 GCA_021804525.1 Bacteroidota bacterium
TGATCAGGCAGGGTTGATCTTCGGAGGAAATTCACTTCACAATGATTCTTATACAGGTATAAAAGAGTTTGGGCCGAAAGAATTGATTCCTGATCAAGAGGTTGTCTTCTTTTTTATTTGTCACGAAAATGATACACAAATGGCGTTAGCTGTTAATGATTTTATGCTTGGCGAGAAAAAAGGGTTTAAAGGTCTGGCCAATTTTGCAAAGATCAGGTATGTGACTCAGAAAGGGCTGAGTATTTATTTTAAGAATAAAGAGAATCCTTTACCTGAGATAATAACCCAACTGGATGATGGACGGCTTACCGGCACCCATTATGTAGCCCTTTATTTGTCGCCATACAGCAAATGGAGTGAACAAGATGAGCATAGGGCTATTTATTATCAGGTGAAAGAGGAACTCCTGCATCGAGGCATTATTTCGCAAGCGCTGGATGTGGAAAAAACGTGGGGAACGAATCGCGTACTTGACGAGAAAAGCAAGAAAGCCATTTTGGATGATAGTTTCAAATTCAGCTTACCTAATATCGCCATCGCGTTGATTGCCAAATTAGGCGGCACACCGTGGAGTTTACCACAAACCTCTTTTCACGAGTTGGTGATTGGGATCAGTGCATTTAAAAATCTCAACATAGGCAAGAAATATCTTGGCAGCGCATTCAGTTTCTCAAACGAAGGAAAATTTTATGGATTTGATGTGTTTCGCAGCGATCAAATCAATGAATTAGCCGGATCAATTCTATTAGCAGTGAGACGATATTGCGATGAACATCATGAAATGAAGCGTTTAGTGATTCATTTTTACAAAACGCTAAGTTGGCGAGAATTAGCTCCTATTGAAAAAGGATTGACGGAATTGGGATTGTATGTGCCGGTGGTTGTGGTGTCGATGAATAAGGCCTTTTCGGAGGATATAGTGGGGTTTGATCTGAGTTATGCGCACAAAATGCCCGATTCAGGCACCTATCTGACAATTGGAAGAAATGAATATTTACTGTACAACAACGGGTTTGCAGGAGGGGTGAAACGGAGAGGAAAAATGGTTTATCCATTTCCGTTGAAACTCTCCATACAGCAATATGAATCGTTATCGAAAGCAAACGAGTCGATTCTTGAGACGACCGAGGAAGCGTTGTTGCAGCAAGTTTCCCGTTTCAGTTGTTTGTATTGGACATCGGTGTCACACCAACCTCTCCCTGTGACCTTGAAATACCCGGAAATGTTGGCGCAAATCGTACCGCATTTTACCCGCCCTGAACTGCCTCAAACAGGCAAAGAGACTTTGTGGTTTCTGTAACAGACATATCGGCCATTTATACATTGACCATTCGAGGAATGCCATTTGGCATAGAAAGATCATTCATCAATAGCCATCATTGTCACCTTATTTCCCTTCATATACCTACCTCATTTTTATTTTTCCCATCATTAGCCCCATTTTTGGATGATGGTCAATCTTTTGCATTTATTTCTGCGGGAGGCGTCCCAAGGTTTAATGCAGTTGTCGAAAGGTTGGTGATCAACAATCCGGTAGAAGGACGGTTAAAGAACGATTTGAAGTCGAGAATCAGTGATCAATGATAATCAGCAACGAATCAGATTGCATAACATAATTTTATAACTTCCTAAATATATACAAAAATGGGAAAGTTAAATATTGGAATCCTTGGAGGATTCTCAGGTTCAGTAGGCACCGTAGTAGGTGTCATTAAACAGAATGGTGATGATATGATTCGTGCTAAAACAAAAATCAGACGGGCATCGAATACCGAAGCACAAGTAAATCAACGCCTAAAGTTTGGATTAGTAACCCAATTTATTAAGCCGTTGAATTCGATTATTTCAATTGGATTCAGAGGTGTGGCGGGCAATCAGATGAGTCCCTACAATTACGCATGCAAAGTGGCACTGACAAAGGCCATCACCGGAACAACCGCATCTGACTTCGCATTAGATTACAGTAAAGTGTTAATGAGCGACGGAGGATTAAATCGTCCAAGTGTGGCAAGTGCAGAATTAGCATCAGGAGTTGTCAATTTTCATTGGGGAGACAACAGCCAGACAAGTACAGGTGATTCTACTGACAAAGTCGTCCTCTTAGTTTACAATGTTGACAAGAAAGAGATTAGTTATTCGGTTGGAGCGACAACACGTGCTGGTGGAGAAGGTTCATTACCCCTCCCTTACAGTGAAGTGGGCGATCAACTGTTGACTTTCTTGTTCTTTCAGTCGGTAAGCGATCCGTCACAAGTATCTCAGAGTCAGTTTCTGGGTAGTGTGACTGCGTAAGTCACTTAGTAAAGAAAAGCCTCCGAATATTCGGGGGCTTTTTTATTGATTACGCGGTAACGGTCTTACTTTGAATCACCGCCCTTAGATAATAATCTTCGCTGATGTTATTTTTGCCGCATAAAGAGTTGAATGGGTGTGCCCGAAAAATCCCAAGTAGCACGGAGTTTATTTTCTAAGAAACGCAAATAAGGCTCTTTGACATATTGAGGTAAATTGGCAAAGAAAACAAATGTCGGAACTTGGGTGTCAGGAAGCTGTGTGACATATTTTATCCTGATGTATTTTCCCTTTAAAGCAGGAGGTGGATAATTCTCAATTAATGGGAGGAAAAATTCGTTCAACTGATGGGTAGGTACTTTGCGAGTTTTGTTGTGGTAAACGGCATTCGCCGTTTCTATGATCTTAAAGATGCGTTGTTTTGTGACCGTTGACGTGAAAATAATTGGAAAATCGACAAACGGAGACAAGCGTTCTCGGATGGAAGCCTCAAAGGTTTTGATATCTTTTGATGTTTTTTCTTCAATCAAATCCCATTTATTGACGCACATCACAATTCCCTTTTTGTTCTTTTGAATTAACGAGAATATATTCAAATCCTGACTTTCAATGCCACGCGTAGCATCAATCATCAAAATGCAGACATCGGAGTTTTCAATGGCACGAATGGCACGTACCACAGAATAATATTCAAGATCTTCACTTACTTTGCTTTTCTTTCGTATTCCAGCTGTATCAACCAAATAAAAGTCGTGATCAAATTTTGTGTAACGGGAATAGATGGAGTCGCGCGTAGTTCCGGGAATGTCGGTCACTAATGTGCGATCTTCACCCATCAACACGTTGACTAAGGATGATTTGCCGGCGTTTGGGCGCCCTACCACGGCTAATCGGGGAACATTTTCTTCGGTAACTTCTAACGGTTGATCTTTCAATCGTAACGAAATTTCGTCTAAAAGATCTCCGGTACCTGAACCGTTTATAGCAGAAATAATGCTAGGATCACCCAGTCCAAAGCTATAAAATTCGGCAGCCTGCGAATGCAAATCAAAATTATCGGCTTTGTTAGAAACAAGAATAACCGGTTTTGAAACGCGACGTAACATATTTGCCACTGCGAGATCGAGATCGGTAACGCCACTCAAGATGTCTACCATGAATAATAGCACGTCGGCTTCTTCCATGGCAATCAGGACTTGCCTTTTAATTTCTTCCTCAAATACATTATTGGATCTCGGAACCCAGCCGCCGGTATCAATGATTGAAAACTCACGTCCGTTCCAGTCCACTTTACCATATTGGCGATCGCGTGTGGTGCCGGCTTCTTCATTTACTATGGCTCGGCGGCTTTGGGTTAAACGATTGAATAAGGTCGATTTGCCTACATTTGGACGTCCTACTATGGCTACTAAATTGCTCATTTGAATTGATTTTAGCTTATGCACTGAAACGCTTCAGCAAATAAACGTTTAATTGATATAGATTTGATTGAAACAAAAACAAAGTTGCTTGTTGTTTTTCAACGTGATACAAGGTTCATTGCTATTGATCGGAAAGAAGTATGGAATCGCGGACGATATATACATCTTGTTTTATTTGTGGGAGGGCATTCGTAATCTGTTGTTTTAGTTCTTGGGCTTCAGTTCTTGTTTTGCAATTTCCCACACGCACTTTCCAGAAAGGAGAGCTGAATATTACGTAAACCGGCGTATTTGGTAATGCCTCCAACACAGCATCCTGCATGGCAAACGCTTCTGTTTTTGCCGTTTTAGGTACATTGTTGGAAAAAACCTGTACTCGGAATCCGGGTACTTGTTTAGTTGGAGCGAGCGAAACGGTTGCTACATCCTGAGGTTGCGTTTCAGGTTCATTTTTGAGCGCTAAGTCGGTAATAAATTGCGATTGATAAACCTTCACCGTTGCACTGGTTGAGCTGTCAGGCGAAGCAAGTACGGACAACAAATGTTGAGGTGTGACTGATTGTGTCACCAACAGTGATAACGCAAAAATCGTCAGAATCCTGTATAATACAAGCTTACTCATAAAAAAATCAATGACATAGAAGGGGTAAAAATCCGTCACAAAGGTACGCATTTTCAACCATAAGATGAACTTTGGCGTTGAAATATCACGTGAGTCACTATAACAAAAAACTTATGCCGATAATTTTATAACTTTGTGCCTCTAAGCAAAATCCATTTCAATGAATGATATAACGGCTATAAAACAACCCGTCATAGCTGAATTTCAACAGTTTGAGGCTTTTTTCTCAGATGCTTTTGAGTCTGATAACCAAGTCCTGAAAGAAATTTACGCCTATGTGTTGGATAACGTAGGGAAACAAGTACGCCCACTGTTAACGCTCTTATGCAGTCATGTATGTGGTGGCGTTACTCAAACAACGATTCAGGCAAGTGTTTCTCTCGAGTTAATGCACACAGCCAGTCTTTTGCACGATGATGTAATCGATGAAGCAGATCAGCGCCGCGGAAAGCCTTCGGTACATGCTCGTTGGGGAAATAAGTCAGCGATACTTGCAGGCGATTATTTGCTGGCTAGTAGTTTCTTGGTTACCACCACCATTAATCATCCAAAAATTTGGCAGATATTAGCCTCCGTTGGCAAGCAATTAGCGGTAGGAGAGTTGTTGCAACAAGATAGCACAATTGACATGCAATGGAGCGAAGCCCATTACCTCGATGTGATTTACAACAAAACTGCCCAATTGTTTGCAGCTTGCTGTCAGGTAGGTGCGTTAGCAGCTAATGCGACAAAAGAACAAGTAGCTGCTATGAAGCAGTTTGGGGAAAATATTGGTCTGATTTTTCAAATTAAAGATGACATTTTTGATTACTTTGACAGCAAAGAAATAGGGAAACCCACTGGAAATGACTTGAAAGAAGGAAAAATCACGTTGCCTCTTCTTCATGCTCTTTCGCAAGTGTCATCTGACGAGAGTGCTTCTATCTTGAATCTTATCCGTCAGGTTTATCATAATCACGATGAATCTATTATTCCCCTCATTCAGCAATTT
>JAJZHJ010000126.1 GCA_021804525.1 Bacteroidota bacterium
AGAATAACAAGCATTGATTAATGATTGATAGCCTGCTGCGGAACTGTAGTAAGCATCAGCGGTAGAATTCGATTTGTTTTGCTCAGTAAGAAAATTGGAACAACCGACAAGGGAAAGCGTACAAATTCCCACGATTGCTATTGCTATTGTTCTCATATTCGTAAAATAATTAGTAGGTTAATGATTAAAACTTGAGATTGACACCCAACTGATAAGTAATGGTACTCGGCCCATTGTCTTTACTCATCGAAGCGCCTGCCCACTCAGGATCAAATCCTTTGTATTTCGTAAAAATAAAAGGATTCAGTACGTTACAATAAACTCTGAATTGACTTACCCCTAAAATTTTTAACACATTCTTAGGTATCGTGTAACCCAACGTTATATTGCGAACCTTCACATACGAAGCATTTACCCATGAACCAGGCATATCGTTTGCAGTTTCTTTTGAGGTATGCCAGTAAGCACCATAATTATTTGGCATTGGATATGATTGACTATTGTGTGAAACTGTCGTTGTAGTAAACAATCCATCTGAACCAAGAATAGATGTACCTGCAGGCACATAATAATTAACATTTAACTTATTTCTCCCTCTATCATTAAAGCCGGTAAATTCTTCCATAAAAGGTGAAAAAACGGTCATGCCTTGTGCAATGTAAAGATTCAATGCAAAATCAAATCCTTTATAGGTAGCGTTGGTTCCAAAGCCACCTGTCCACGACGGATCAGAGTGACCTTGAACACGACGGTCTGTCGGATCAATGCCATTGCCATTAAAATCTTTCACCTTAGCTTGGCCTTCGGCAGCAATCACAACTCCACTCGAATTGATGACTCGAGGATCTTTGGCTGCAATAGCAGCTTTGATACCATCGGCAGTCCAAATTCCATCAAAAACATACCCATAAATAGAATTGATGTCCTGCCCTACAATCCATTTTTGAGAATTACTATTGATATAGGTATATCCTGGCGTTGTATTGCCAAATAAGTTCGTAATCTTATTCTTATTGGCTGCAAAACTGGCATTCACTGACCAAGTAAAGTCATTTGTGTTGATCAAAGCGGCATTCAACGAAACTTCAACGCCACGATTGCTGACTGCTCCTAAGTTTTCTATCATGCTGCCGGCACCTGATTCAAGTGGCAAATTGATGCTTTGCAACAAACCGGATGAGAGACGATCGTACACATCAATTGTACCATTAATTCTATTATCCCATACCCCATAATCAACACCTAAATCAAGTTCTCTTGTTTTTTCCCATGTAAGAACTGTGCTTGCCGGTGCACCCGTAGCAACTCCTTGTGCAACTGTGGAACCAAAATTGTAATAGGTTGGTACACTGGCCAAGGTTTGTGTTTGATAGGGTGAAATATTATTATTACCGGTATAACCCAAACTGGCACGCAATTTCAAATTAGCTAACCAACTTCTGCTGTTTGCCATAAACGATTCTTCCATGATTCTCCATCCAAGTGCAATGGATGGAAAAGTAGCCCATTGGTTTCCTTGTGCCAATTTTGACGAACCATCTGAACGAATCGTCGCTGTTACCAAGTATTTGTTTTTATAGGAATAATTAGCGCGTACGGCAGCCGACAACATAGAAAATCCTTGATAGTTGCTTGAAACTTTTGTTGCTCCCGTACCTGTACTGGTTGCTGCACCAAGATTGTACCAATTGTAATCATAGCTATAGCCGGAGGTGTTTACAAGATAATCTTCCGTGTTACCGGCGTACACACTATACAAACCCATCACATCCAAAGCGTGGCCGTTATGCAGTGAAAATTTGTAATTTACCTGATTATCCCATGTATAAGTAATAGCTTGGTTATTTTCCACATTCGCAATAACCGGTTTGTTATAATTGGCATCCGCTAAACTACTTTCATAAAAACCGGCTCTATAGGTAATTAAACTGGGTGAAAAGGTGGTTTTTAATGTCAGGTTTGTAATCGGAGTAAATTGTAAATACACATTTCCTAATGCTGTGATTTGGCGATTATCGTTCGAGGTACTCGTTAGATCAATTAATGGGTTTACCGATGAGGTAAAGCCACTGCCTCCAACAGAATTGGCATAAATATAATTGCCATTGGCATCTTTAACGCTTTCAGTGGTTTTCCCTGGCACTACGATGATATTACCAATCATAACGTTGGTTGCTGGAAGATTTCCATTGGTATAAGGAACAACAATAGGGCTCATGCGAAACGCATCGACCATAGAATTATTACTTCCAGTTTGCAAATCAGAATAAGCAGTATGTATATTGAAACCTACCGTCCATTGTTTATTAAGTTCAGCATTGAAACTTCCGTTCAAATTATACTGTGTATAATCATCGTTTACAAAAATACTTCCTTGATTCTGATAGCCCAGACCAACAACATAAGAAACGTTTTTTGAATTTCCGGAAATACCTATATAATGATTTTGTTGCTGCCCGTTATGCGTAACCAAATCCTCCCAATTGGTAGATTCGTCATTCAAATAACGATTCAACAAAAATTGACTACCACTGAAAGTGCCATTTGCATAAAGAGGTTGACCGGCAGCATTCAGAGTTTGAGACCCTCCCCACACACCGTTTAATGCAGTTTTTGTGATTGTTAATCCTCCATCATTGTTTGCGTCTGGTTTCGCAGTTTGGTACGTAACGGTACGATATTGCATCCATTCCCGTGAATCCATAAATTGGGGCATACGTGCCTTTTGAGTAACACCATAATAACCATCATAAGAAATATTTACTTTGGATGATTTACTAAGATTTTCTCCCGATTTTGTTTGAATAATCACGACTCCGTCAGCACCACGGGATCCATAAATAGCAGTCGAAGAAGCATCTTTCAAAATGTCAATTTTTTGAATATCTTGCGGATTCAAAAAATCAATATTTGATGTAACAATACCATCAACCACATATAAAGGAGTAGTACTTCCTGAGATGGAGTTTTGACCACGAATAATTACATTGAAGTTTGATCCGACTTGCGATGAAGTTTGTTGTATTTGTACACCGGGGACAGCCCCTTGCAATGTACTAAGAACAGAAGTTCTTCCGGCATCGGCCACGGTACTTGCATTTACACTTGACACAGCACCTGTTAAATCACTCTTTTTTACAGAACCATATCCAATAGCCACAACTTCATTCAATGCAACTGAATTATCTTGTAATTTAATATTCAAATGATTGCCTGAAATAAGTACCTCTTTTGAAGTCATCCCGATAAAAGATATCGACAACGTTTTTGCCGAGACAGGAACATTCAAGGTAAAGTTACCTTTGACATCTGTAACTGTACCAATGGTAGTCCCTTTAACCACAATACTGGCTCCAATCACTGCTTCTCCATTCATGTCTGTTACTGTGCCACTTATTGGCCGCGTCTGGCCCCACGACACACTAACCCACATCATTAAAACCAACACACTCAACGTGCGAGTGAGTGTTCTCAATTTGTCTGTCTTCATAATAAAATTAATAAAAGGATTAATACTACAAACTATAAACGTAGCTTTTAGAGCTATTTGTCTCTTCAAAGAAATTAATTGGATTCAGTCTTTGCTTGATTTGGCTATCCAATTTGTACATTTATGCCTAATATTAGATACAAAAAATCGTATAACTCAATATTAACGGGCATTTTTTACAAACCGTGTTCGGGCACGTAAACGCGACAAATATAATGATAATTTGGAATTAAACCAGCAACACAAAAGTATTTTTCAATATTTGTCAATTAAATAATCACAAATATGTCTAATACACAGCCTTTGCCAATTGGCAACTCCACATTAGGAAAGGCCCTATAACTTTTGGATCGTTATTGCGCTGAGGTTCACTAATATAATACGCATAAGAACCATCACGATAATGTTTCCCACCTAAGCCAGCTACAGCGCAAGCTCTGGTAATAGAGTAACTCCCAATAGAATCAACAACAACTGCACTATGAAGAAAACGGCTAAAAGTTGACCGGGAAACAGTTAGATAGTCTTTATTTAGATAGCCTTTATTGACTCCTTTTGTCATTGCATACATAAACATAGCTGTTGAAGAGCTTTCTAAATAATTTCCTTTAGAATGAATGCTATCGGTGACTTGATACCAAAGTCCACTTTTCGGGTCTTGATACTTGAGTAACGTCTTTGCTAAATGAGAAAAGATTGAAATAAGTTTTCCCCGTTGAGGATTATTAGTAGGGACATAATCTAGTACATCAACCAAAGCCATCATGTACCAACCCATACTCCTACTCCAAAAATTAGGTGACTGACCTGTTATTTTATTAGCCCAACGTTGCTCATGACTTTCATCCCAAGCGTGATAATAAAGTCCTGACTTAGGGTCATACGTGTGCTTCGCCATCAACAACAATTGATGCACAGCATCCAATATTGCAGCAGTATCGTGCATTTCACTACCATATTCGGCTAAAAAGGGAGATGCCATATATGCCCCATCTAACCACATTTGATGAGGATAAATAGCTTTGTGCCAAAACCCTCCATCCGTCGTTCTAGGTTGATGAAGCAATTGCGTACGGAAAGTTTGAATGGCCTTGAGATATTTTACTTTATGCGTTTTATGATATAGAACAAATAAAAACTTTCCTCCATTAACACGATCTAAGCTATATTCGTTAGGATTATATGTGCGCACATGACCAGTAGAATCAATCATAAAGTCAGCAAAATGACTCACGTAATTATAAAAAGATGTGTCGTGAGTTTGAGCATATAACTTTAACAAAGCTGACCCCATAAGGCCTTGACAATAATCCCATTTAGGAATTTTATTAAAATCAATCATCCATGCATCAGGGTTTCGTTTCATGTCCGAATGAGCAACTTTGGTCGCAAGCGTAAGATATTCATTATGAAATTGCTTTGCAGAAACTATTAAACCACTGCACAATAAAACAGGAAATAATAACAAATATTTTTTCATACGTGAATATTTTTTTAAATGTCGTATGGAACTCGTATGTCAACAATTCTCATACTCTTGGGTGTAAATAATTTACATGTTCGTTTCATCATAGTAATAATATTTGATTTGAAGGTAAACATCACCTATTTAGCATCAAAAAATCATCTGATCAATTTAACAACTTCATTTTCTTTGCTTCCGCTGATTTTACAGAGATAATTTCCGCGTGGGAGATTGCTACAATCAAAGGAAAAACTATTATGCCCGGGAACAGCAGCCACAATAAATGTTTTTACAGGCGTACCCGTCACATTAAGTAACATAATATGCACATTTTCATTAGTATTTCCTTCAAACTCAAGTATTATCT
>JAJZHJ010000127.1 GCA_021804525.1 Bacteroidota bacterium
TTATAACCAGATGCCCGCAGTAAAATCGGCATTAGATCAAATTATTGACTTCCTGCAGGTATTTGCAATAAATCAAAAATAATAATAGCATCAGCATGAAACGAGTCCCGTCTTGCGGGACGAGTTCCATACGTCCTTGATGTTAGAAAATAAAATACACGTATGAAACGAGCATGTATAAACGATTCGCCAATAACGATGAATGTGTAAGCGAGTTCCATATGACCTTAATGAAAAAAATAAACAAATTCATATGAAAGAAATAGTAGTAATATCGGGAAAAGGAGGAACAGGTAAAACATCTATTACTGCTTCGTTTGCCATGTTGGCAGGTGCTGACGCAGTGGTGGCCGATTGTGATGTGGATGCGGCTGATATGCATCTTTTGATGCAACCAAACAGAGTGAAGGAAGAATCTTTTTTTAGTGGACAATTAGCTTCTATTGATTCTGAAAAATGTATTCAATGTGGTCAATGTGCGCAGGTTTGTCGTTTTGATGCTATTTCGGTGCATGACGATCACCATGAGGTCGATTCGGTTAGCTGCGATGGCTGCGGATATTGTCCTCGGGTTTGTCCGGCGAATGCTATCAAGATGGAAGAACGTAAAGCCGGCGATTGGTATATTTCGAAAACAAAGGCAAATAACTTCATGGTTCATGCAGCGTTGGATATTGGCGCTGAGAATTCAGGAAAATTGGTAACTAAAGTAAAGAACGAAGCAAAAGCGCTTGCAAAGCAACAAAACGTACAATTTATCCTTGTTGATGGATCGCCTGGTATAGGATGTCCAGTACTTTCTTCACTTTCGGGTGCCAATTTTGTGGTGTTGGTTACTGAGTCTACTCTTTCGGGATTGCATGATTTGAAACGAGTCTATGAATTAGTCAGAAAGTTCAGAATCAAGGCGGGTTGCATTATCAATAAAGCTGATTTGAATGAAGCGGTGCATCAGCAAATTATTACGTTTTTGACAATGGAAAACATTCACCATATTGCCGATATTCCGTTTGATAGAACGTTTACCGACGCTTTGGTTTTGGGGAAAACAGTGGTCGAGACAGCATCTTCGTCGGTGTCTCAACAAGTGAAATGTGCATGGGAAACAATTAAAAATCTCAATCAATCAGTATAATTGAAACAATGAAAATTGCATTTACAACAAAAGGCACGGAGTGGAATTCTCCGATGGATGCTCGTTTTGGGCGCACTGAATTTATCGTCATTTATGATGAAGAAACAAAAACATTATCATCGTTCGATAATAGAGCCATCGAAAATGAGGCACACGGGGCAGGAACCGCTACATCGAAAATGTTATTCGAGTTAAAGCCCGATGTATTAATCACGGGCAATGGCCCGGGTCAAAATGCAGGGACGGTATTGAAAAAACTGAACTTAAAGATTTTTGTAGGTGCTGGCGAAATGACCATGAAAGGAGCCTACGAAGCGTATAAACATGCGAAATTAGAGATGATATAAAAATCATTCAAATAGCCATTAATAGCAAAGTCATGAGAAATAATCGTGAAACTGGTCGTGGTTTATTTGGTCAAGGTACGGTGCATGGCCACATTTCTTTACCTTGTATTTGCCCGCAATGCGGTTACACAACATCACATACTCAAGGCATTCCGTGTTCTTCATTACGCTGCCCAGCGTGCAGTGTGCCGCTTATGCGACAAGACAGGGTAATTTCATCTTTTCAGAAACTTACTCAATCTACTATTGAATCCAAAGTGCCTGATAAAAAGATTCAAAAAGATTTTCCTAAGATGGATGTTGCTTTGTGTACCGGATGTGAAACATGTGTGAGCATTTGTCCAACGGATGCCATCGTTATGGAAAACGGGAAGGCGCGCATTGTAGAAGCAGCTTGTCGAAATTGCAGAAAATGTGTTCGAGTGTGTCCGGTTGGTGCTATATCATAATCATTTCAAATGAATGATTGAAACGTGAGAGATGGGTATTTGAAGAAATATCCATCTTTTTTTGTTTATCGGCAGTTTTTCCCCTATTTTAGTAGTTCAAAAATGAATATTTTTGCGGCTTTGTAGTGAGCACGATATCTTTATTTCAAGGAATATATTATGAGAAAAACGATAACTATCTACTGCCAAAACACCAATTCATACCACGAAGTGTCTCCCGGAATTTCGCTCATGGAGTTGTTTCATCGACTGAATATCAAAATGCCTTTTCAAGTGATGGCGGCCAAAGTAAACAACAAGGTGCAAGGCCTGGATTTTTTAGTTTATAAACCGAAGGATATCTATTTTATTGATATTAGTACTCCATCGGGAATGCGGGTTTATGTGCGGACGCTTTCGATGGTGATGGCCAAAGCGGTCTACGATCTTTGTCCAAACGCTACATTGCATATTGAACATCCTATTGCCAAGGGATATTTTGGATTTATAGCCGTCAAAGGTAAATGTTTCGGCATGAGTCTGGATTTGATCAAAGCGCGTATGAAAGAGATTATTGTTCAGAATTTGCCGATTGTTTGCGAAGAAAAACCCACTTATGAGGTTATTGAACTTTTTCGTGAGCGGAGTCAACTGGACAAGGTGGTGTTGCTCGAAACGCTTGGATTTCTCTATTCGCGTTATTTCCGCATCGGCGATTTTGTCGATTATTATAGCAGCGTGCTCTTACCAACAACAGGAGAACTTTCGCTTTTCGAATTGGAGGAATATCAGGAAGGATTTCTGTTACGCATTCCAAACCGAACAAATCCTTTGCAATTGGAAGAGTATGTTGATCAGCCTGCCATGTTCAATGTCTTTAAAGAATTTATCGCTTGGAATAACCTGATGGGTATGCGTAATGTAGGCGATTTCAATTTGGCTTGTAAACAAAACAAGAGTTATACGTTGATCAACGTGGCGGAAGCATTGCACGAAAAGAAAGTTGCCAATATTGCCGACATGATTGTGCATCGAAAAGAGAATGCTCATTTTGTGCTTATTTCGGGGCCTTCGTCGTCGGGGAAAACTACTTTCAGTAAACGTTTGTCGGTGCAATTGTTGGTCGTGGGCATAAAACCGGTAGTCATTTCGCTCGACAATTATTTTGTGACACGCGACAAAACGCCGCGCGATGAAAATGGTGAATTGGATTACGAATCGATCGAAGCCTTGGATGTCGATCTGCTCAATCAGCATTTGATGAGTTTGCTGAAAGGCGATGAAGTGGAATTGCCAACCTACAATTTTGACGACGGGAAACGGTATTTCAAAGGTGAAAAAATTCGCCTGCAATCTGACACGGTATTGATAATGGAAGGTATTCATGCATTAAATCCTGCATTGACGCCGGCTATTCCCAACGAAAACAAATTCAAGATTTACGTTTCGGCATTGACCACCATCTCGCTCGACGATCATAACTGGATTTCGACTACCGACACACGATTGATTCGTCGCATTGTGCGCGATTTTCGTTATCGTAACTACAGTGCCCGCGACACGATTTCCCGTTGGCCGAGTGTTCGTAATGGCGAGGATAAATGGATTTTCCCTTTTCAGGAGAATGCAGATGTGATGTTTAATTCTGCCTTAATTTTTGAATTGGCTGTATTGAAAAAATATGTGGAACCGCTTTTGGCCGAAGTACCTCAAAATTGTCCCGAGTTTACCGAAGCGCATCGTTTGGCAAAATTCCTGCGTTTTTTCTTGACGATACGTGATCGTGAAATCCCGCCGACTTCGTTGTTACGCGAATTTGTGGGTGGAAGCAGTTTCCGATATTAAAAACGTTTTTTTGATGTATTTTTGTCATGCAGAATGACACTACCGATTATGCTTAAACAACAATTAGCCCAGAAACAACAGCTCAAACTTTTGCCGCAACAATTAATGCTGGTGAAGTTGCTCGAATCGACGACGGCTGAGTTGGATGAACGTATTGTGCAGGAATTGGAAAGCAACCCTGCATTGGAGGAAGTTTCGTCCGAAGAGGTTGAAAAGGAAAATGATGCCGAAGTGGATATCGCCGAAGTCGACAAGGCAGAAAACGTAATCGATTTAGTCGAATATGCTGCCGATGATGATATTCCCGACTACAAGCTGAAGATCAATAATTACTCTAAAGACGACAAACAGGAAGAAATTCCTTTTTCGGCAGACATGACTTTTTACGAATATTTGCAAAATCAAGTCGGTTTGCATTCGTTGTCGGAGAAAATGGTGGAAACGATCCTTTATGTCATTGGAAATATTGATTCGGATGGCTATTTACGTCGTAAAACAGAGGACATGCGCGATGATTTGCTCTTTCAAAACGGCGAACAAGTCTCGGCAAAGCACATTGAAGAGGCGATTCGTGTCATTCAAACTTTTGATCCGGCGGGCGTGTGTGCCCACTCATTGCAGGAATGCCTTTCCCTGCAATTGAAGCGTAAAGTGGAATCGGAATCGGTAAGTCTTGCATTGAACATAGTGGAGCATCATTTCGATGATTTGGCACACAAGAATTATGACAAAATTATTGCCGAATTGAGAGTTGATAACGCGTTATTACGGCAGGCTTTTAGCGAGATTCTCCGGTTGAATCCTAAACCCGGGAGTGCGTGGAGCACGTTGATGGATCGCAACAAAGAGGTGGTGATTCCCGATTTTAACGTCGAAAATGACAACGGCCATTTGGTGGTGACGTTGAACGACCGTAACCGGCATGCGTTGCGGATAAGTGACGATTTTCAGCAGATGCAGAAGCAATTGGCCAAACAACAGGAGGTTTCGCGCCAGGCGAAAGATGCAGTCTTTTACGTCAAACAACAAATTGAGTCGGCTGAGGTATTTATCGACTCGTTGCAACGGCGCAACATCACGTTATTGTCTACCATGAATGCCATTGTAGAGATGCAACGTTCTTTCTTTCTCGAAGGCGACGAATCGTTGCTTCGCCCGATGATTCTTAAAGATATTGCCGAGAAAACAGGACTGGATGTTTCGACTATTTCGCGCGTGAGCAACAGCAAGTATGTGCAAACGGAATTTGGAACGTTCCCGCTGAAGTTTTTCTTTATTCAGACGGTGCAAACTGAGTCGGGCGAGGAGCTTTCCACGCATGCCATCAAAATGGCGCTTCAAAATATCATTGACAAAGAAGACAAGAAACATCCTTTGAGAGATGACGAGATAGCCGTGTTATTGGCGGAACAGGGTTTCGACATTGCCCGCCGAACGGTGGCAAAATATCGCGCTCAAATGGGAATTCCTATGGCGCAAATGCGGCGGGAGTGGGAGTGAACAATGACATTTTGCAGGAGACATCACGATGTTTTATAAAAAAGAAGGGGT
>JAJZHJ010000128.1 GCA_021804525.1 Bacteroidota bacterium
CGTTTGAAAACCGTTGACGACGTGTACCTGTCATAATATCAGGCCTTTCTCGTTCATACGGCGTCATGGAATGGATAATGGCTTCTGTGGTTTTAAATACGTTTTCGTCTAAATCAACATCTTTCAGCGCCTTGCCGACACCTGGAATCATGGACGCAATGTCTTTAAGATTCCCCATTTTTTTTATTTGTTGCAGTTGGCTTAGGAAGTCATTGAAATCGAACTGGTTCTTTGCCAATTTCTTGCTTAGACGACGGCTCTCTTCTTCATCATACATTTCTTGAGCGCGCTCCACAAACGAAACGATATCACCCATTCCCAAAATACGGTCGGCCATACGTTCGGGGTAGAAAGTATCCAAAGCATCCATCTTTTCGCCTGTACCAACAAACTTGATCGGTTTGGTAACCACAGAACGAATCGATAATGCTGCTCCTCCTCTCGTATCGCCATCTAATTTGGTTAGAATGACACCATCAAAATTGAGTCTGTCGTTGAATTCTTTCGCAGTGTTTACAGCATCCTGACCAGTCATGGAATCAACAACAAATAGAGTTTCCTGAGGTTGAACAGCAGCTTTGATGTTGGCTATTTCCTTCATCATTTGCTCGTCAATAGCTAAACGGCCAGCCGTATCGATAATCACCAAATCGTGATTGTTTTGCTTGGCAAATTTCACTGCATTTTGGGCAATTTGCACGGCATTCAGATTTCCTTCTTCCGAATATACAGGGACATTGACTTGGCTCCCAATAATTTTTAATTGCTCGATAGCTGCCGGACGATACACATCGCACGCAACCAGCAAAGGATTTTTACCACGTTTTGATTTCAATAGATTGGCAAGTTTCCCTGAAAAAGTAGTTTTCCCAGATCCTTGTAAACCGGACATCAAAATGACTGCCGGAGAACCTTTCAAATTCACATCGACACTCGAACCACCCATCAACTCGGCCAATTCGTCATGCACGATTTTGACCATTAATTGACCAGGTTGCAAGGAAGTAAGCACGTTTTGTCCCAGCGCTTTTTTCTTTACCTCATCGGTAAATGTTTTCGCCACTTTATAGTTAACGTCGGCATCAATCAACGCTTTCCGAATTTCTTTCAACGTTTCGGCCACGTTAATTTCGGTGATGGTGCCTTGTCCTTTTAAGATTTTAAATGACCGTTCGAGTCTATCGCTGAGATTTTCAAACATACGGATAATAAGTTACAGATAATACAATTAAAATGAAGCGTTCTCCCAATTTTTTGTTTAAGATGCAAAGTTACGATTTATCACGAACCTGTGCAATAGGAAAGAGGATGCGAAATTGTTGCATGAAAGCCGACAATGAGTAGTATAAGAAGATTTGATCAAAAGGACTTCTGAAAACACAAAACGCACTATTACATGAGGTAAAATAAGAGGATTATCTTAACTTTGCGCTCTATTAGATGCACGAGAAAGCTTCACCGTTCTTTTATGAAACGATCATCTACTCGAACATTCGTCAAAGCCAATGACAATATAGTATGCGAGTTCCATACATCCTTGAAGTTAGAAAATAAAAGACGCGTATGAAACTTGCATGTAAATTACTTACACCCAAGAATATGAGAATGGTTGACATGCGAGTTCCATACGTCCTTAAAAGACAAATCATTCACGTATGAAAACAAAGACATTTTTCTTTTTTCTCCTTGCACTTCTCGCTGTCAATATGACTGGGCTGTTTGACGAAATATTTACTGGCGACTCGGCTCTTTACGCCTTGATTTCAAAGACGATGGTTACCTCCCATAATTATTGGGGTATGTACGTCAATGGCAAAGATTGGTTAGACAAGCCCCATCTCCCTTTTTGGATTTGTGCTGCCTCCATGCAACTTTTAGGCATTAGCGGCTTTGCTTATAAATTGCCTTCGGTATTGATCTTTTTTATTGCACTTTTATACACGTATCTGTTGGCCAAAAAATTCTATAACAAAGAGATTGCCTTTTTGTCGGTTTTACTGCTTGCTTCTTCGGTGCACATTATAGTTTCCAACAACGACACGCGTGCCGAAGCCATGTTGGTCGCATTCGTTATTGGAAGCGTTTATCATCTTTTTCGACTCAGTGAAAAATTCACGATTAAGCACCTTTTACTTGGTGCTTTGCTGAGTGCTGCTGCCATCATGACTAAGGGAATCTTTGTGCTCATCATTCTTTATTCTGCTGTCTTTGGTCATTTATGGTTCACTAAATCGTACAAGAAACTTCTGTCCTTTCGTTGGCTTGTCGTTTTTGTATTGACGTTGTTATTTATTACGCCTGAGTTATATGCCCTTTACACCCAGTTTGACATGCATCCTGAGAAAGTTGTTTTTGGTCATACACACGTCTCAGGTATCAAATTTTTTCTGTGGGACAGCCAATTTGGCCGCTTTTTTGATACAGGCCCCATCAAAGGCAAAGGCGATATTTTCTTTTTCTTCCACACCCTTTTGTGGGCATTTGCACCGTGGGCAATCCTTGCTTATGCCGGACTCGGAAAATCTTTTTGGTCGATGTGGAAAAAACAGCCGTTACGTGAATATGTAACGCTACTGGGCTTCTCGGTTATGTTTTTCATTTTTTCTGTCTCTAAATTTCAATTGCCTCACTATACCAATATTTTAATGCCTTTTCTGGCAATTATTGTAGCAGCGTTTATCATCAACAATCTGCATAACAAACGTTTTGCCAAATTTTTCACCATTATTCAAACGACATATATCGCTCTTTATTTTATTGTCATTATTCTTTTGACGATCTTCTTTCGTCCCGACGCGTGGTGGCTGACTATTATTTTGTTCCTGATCATTGCTTGCATGATGGCTTACTTTTTGGCGTTTGAAAATAATAGAATTTATCAACTTATTTATCAATCGATTATTGCGACCATGTTTTTTATGCTGTTTATGAATTTGGTTTTCTATCCCAGCTTGATGAACTATCAATCAGGTGCGCAAGCAGCTTCCTTTATCAATAACACTATCGAGAACTATCCCGTTTATACGAACCAAAAGGAGTCATTGTTGGAGTTTTATACGAAAGCGCCGGTTACTTCGTTGCATGATTCTATTCCAAACTTAAATGAACAACCCATCGCAAGTCCCATGCTTTGTTATGCTGATACTGCTTTTTTAATCAAGTTACAAAAGCGAGGTTACACATGTACCGTTCTCGACTCATGGAATCATTTTCATATTACTCAATTGAATAAAACATTTTTGAATTTTGCTACACGACAAAAGGCTGTGACCGAACGCTATGTTGTGTTTATCTCAAATGATTCATTACCTAATCAGTATCAATCGACGAACGAATAAGTATCAGTTTTTTTAGTGAAATCGTAGTTCTGGCTGAACTCTTTGCTATGAAAAAACATAGTAACTTTGCGCCCGCAAAAAGAAGCGCTATTTTTAATTCCTCAACTATGAGCAAAATAACAAACACGATTGTCAAGCCTGTCTATAATATACTGATTACCACAAGTTTTTCTCATTTTCTGAATGACATGATGCAGTCGTTGATTTTGGCTGTATATCCCATGTTGAAAAGTAATTTTGATCTCAGCTTTGCACAGGTCGGACTTATTACTTTATCGTATCAACTTACCGCTTCGCTTTTGCAGCCAATCGTAGGCATTTACACGGATAAACATCCCAAACCCTTTTCTTTAGTTTTTGGAATGGCGTGTACATTAACCGGAATTTTACTATTAGCGTGGGCACCAAGTTATCCTTTCCTTTTATTGGCAGCAATGATCGTGGGTATGGGATCTTCCATCTTCCATCCCGAAGCAGCACGTGTAGCCCGCATTGCATCGGGTGGACATTTTGGATTGGCTCAATCAATCTTTCAGGTCGGTGGTAACTCGGGTGCTGCCATGGGGCCACTTTTAGCAGCATGGATTGTCATCCCGCATCATCTGAGCAGCGTGAGTTGGCTCTCGCCATTAGCTTTTCTTGCCATGATTGTGTTGCTGCAAGTGAGCTTTTGGTATCGCGGACGTATTTCTCACTTTCAGAAAGCTCAACAGGAGAATCCCAGAGATGCGCGGTACTCGCATCGAAAAATTGTTTGGACGGTCATCCTTTTGTTGATATTGGTGTTTTCCAAGAACTTCTATCTAAGCAGTTTGAACACGTTTTATATGTTTTATCTGATTCAAAAGTTCCATATATCCACACAACAAGCGCAATACATGCTTTTTTTGTTTTTAGCTGCTTTTGCTATTGGAACACTCATTGGAGGCCCATTAGGCGATCGTATCGGACGAAAACGCATCATCTGGTTTTCTATTGTAGGGGTTGCTCCTTTCACGTTGATGCTTCCACATGTGAATAGTCTTCTCTGGACAGGTGTTCTGACTGTGCTTATCGGATTAATCTTAGCTTCCGCTTTCCCTGCTATTTTGGTGTTTGCACAAGAGCTGATTCCGGGTAAGTTTGGTATGATTTCGGGGCTATTCTACGGCTTTTCATTTGGTATGGGCGGATTAGGCGCAGCGGTTTTGGGAAATGTAGCTGATGGCTGGGGAATCAATGCTGTTTACGAGATTTGCAGCTTCTTACCCTTGTTAGGCATGGTTGCCATTTTTCTGCCGAATATCAAAACCAACACCATAAAAGGAAAATCGAATCTGAAAACGGCAAAATAACTGATTTTTTACAAAGGCACTGAAATTATGGAATCAAATGAATTTATCATTGCCATCAGTTCCAATCAAGAACCACTCCGACAAATCGAAGCTGTCAAAAATGTGCTGCAACAAACTTTTCCGAAAGCTGTTTTTTCTGATTTTGTTCCTACCAAAGCCATTGGCGATCATTACAAAACTCCTTTTTTCAATGGAGCCGCACGCATTGTGACATCGCTTTCGCTTGAAACACTGACAACATTGCTCAAACACATGGAACAACAGGCAGGACGAACCCCTGAAATGAAAGCAGCCGGCATTGTTCCCATTGATTTGGATATCATTGTGTACAATGGTTCCATCATTCACCGCGATTATACCCGTTTCCCTTTTGTGAGAAAAGCAGTGGATGCGCTTTGGCTGAAAAAATAGCTGTTTTTCCACTTTCGTGTGACAATTTTGGAAACAAAATTGTACATTTGCAATCCTCAAAAAAAATTCAATATGTCAACTGCTTATATTCAAGCGATTGTCTATAACTTAATCAAACGATGAAACGAGCATTAAATCACGATTAAACCCAAGATAATGATTATTTGCGAACCAACGGTCAACGACCAAAGGGAGTTAATTCCATACGTCCTTGATGTTAG
>JAJZHJ010000129.1 GCA_021804525.1 Bacteroidota bacterium
GAATCAGTTGCAAATACGATTTTATGGAAACCAAATCAATCATGGGTTATGTTTGATTCGTTTTGTCTTCTTTGATTTCTTCAAAATCCACATACTCACCTTCTTCTTTGGTAAACACTTTACGTGAGGTCTTCATGTCAGATGCCTCTTGACGTGTTTCATTTCCGTTCTTATGGCGTCCTCCAATATGAAAAATTGCGCCAAAAAAACGCAAAATAGAACTAACAACAAAGAGAGCAAAAAACAAAAATATCAGTAGCAGAAAAAATATAAAGCTCATAAATAATATAAGTTCGTGCCAATTGATTCAGTTTAATGGACACCAGATCTTCAGACACTTCGTTTAACATAACCAGCCGTGGTGGCAGAGACGTTATTTACAATGAGAAATTCAAGTTTTGACAACGGGTTATTCATCCCACTCATATTCTGCTTCATCACTATCCACCGATTTTTCCAAATCAGATTCAATCTCATGTTTGGGCAGAATGACATTGGTTGGCAAATGATGGCTCAAAGTCATTACACGATTGGCTTCATCATTCAACTCCTCCCACAGCATATCCTTCAGTGTTTGAATGCCAAAACCGGTAATTGAAGAGATAAAGAGGTGTTTCACATCCGGCAGATCGCTTTCCATCTCAACCATCAACTCGTTATCCAACAAATCAGCTTTTGTAATGGCAAGAATTCGCTGTTTATCAAGCAAATCAGGATTAAATTCTTTTAATTCGTTCAACAAAACAGCATATTCTTCCGCAATGTTTTTTGAGTCGGCGGCAATCATGAAAAGCAGAATAGCGTTACGTTCGATGTGACGTAAGAATCGAAGACCTAACCCGCGCCCTTCATGTGCCCCTTCAATGATTCCTGGAATATCGGCCATCACAAACGATTGATTGTCGCGATGAGCCACAATACCCAGATTTGGAACTAACGTAGTAAAAGGATAATTGGCTATTTCTGGTTTTGCAGCGGTAATAGTTGCCAACAAAGTCGATTTTCCGGCATTAGGGTAACCCACCAAGCCCACGTCAGCCAAGACTTTCAGTTCTAAAATCACCGCTCTTTCAACACGCGGTTCACCAGGTTGCGCAAAACGAGGAGTTTGGTTGGTTGCTGTTCTAAAATGCCAGTTTCCTTGACCGCCGCGCCCACCACTGATCAAGATCACTTCCTGACCATCTTCGGCTACGTCACAAATAAATTCGCCTGTTTCGGCATCGTGAACCACAGTACCGCAAGGGACTTCAATAATTTTATCTTCACCATCTTTTCCAAAACTACGACTGCTACTTCCGGCACCACCATCACCGGCAAAAATGTGACGCGCATATTTTAGGTGAATCAATGTCCAGTAATTTTTCTTAGCACGTAGAATCACATGACCTCCACGACCACCGTCACCGCCATCGGGACCACCTTTTTGAACGAATTTTTCGCGGTGAAAGTGCATGGAGCCTGCGCCACCTTTTCCTGACCGGCAAAAAATTTTGACGTAATCCACAAAGTTTGTTTCAGCCATCTGTTTTTTGTAATAATATAATTGATCTGCGCGGTATTGTCCGTTTTTTCAATAAAAATCAATGCAAAGAAAGCGTTCGTATTAGTGCCTCCATGACAAATCATCCTCTTCTTCCCGGTATACACGTTCCAAACGTACTTCCACGGCGTTCTTATGCGCCATCAATTGCTCATGTTCTGCCATTATTTCAATAGCATTACTCAACATCATCAATCCGTCACGCGACAATTCCTGAAAAGAGATTTTTTTGGTAAAACTATCCAATGTAATTCCACTGTAAGCTTTTGCAAATCCATTGGTCGGCAACGTGTGATTTGTTCCCGAAGCGTAGTCGCCGGCGCTTTCAGGACTGTAATCGCCCAGAAAAACTGATCCAGCATTGACAATACGTTCCCCTACAACGGTATAATTTTTTGTCATAATGATCAAATGCTCAGGGGCATATTCGTTGACCATAGAAATTGCATCTTCAATCTTAGGAATGAAAATAATCTTACTGTTTTCCAACGCTTTTTTTGCCAAATCTTTTCGTGGAAGCAAATCCAATTGAGTTTCAAGTTCACTCAAAACAGTGTCAATTAATCCTTCATCGACAGTAAATAAAATTGATTGGCTATCAACTCCATGTTCAGCTTGCGATAACAAATCGGCGGCAATATATTTAGGACGGGCAGCAGCATCTGCTAAAATAGCCACTTCTGAAGGTCCGGCTGGCATGTCGATCGCTACCTCTTTCAAACTCACTAACTGTTTTGCGGCAGTAACATACTGATTACCGGGTCCAAAAATCTTATACACCTTCGGCACGCTTTCCGTTCCATATGCCATGGCAGCCACAGCTTGAGCACCACCAATTTTAAAAATCTTCGTCACTCCGCAAAGCTGAGCGGCGAAAAGTACAGCATCAGGAACTTTACCTTCCTTGTTGGGAGGCGTGCATAAGACAATTTCTTCACAACCTGCAATTTGCGCTGGAATTGCCAGCATCAGCACCGTAGAAAAAAGCGGTGCTGTACCTCCGGGAATGTATAATCCCACTTTTTGAATAGGAACACGTTTTTGCCAACAACGAACTTGAGGAATTACTTCCATATAAGGCATTTCAGCTTCTTGTGCTTCGTGAAATTTCTGAATATTTCGTTTTGCTTGAGTTATTGCTTCTTTTAATTGATGTGGAATTTTCGTGATAGCTTCTTTGATTTCCTCCGTCGTCACTTGCAGAGTTTCGAGCAAGACGTGATCAAATTGTTGTTCATAAGCAATAAGTGCTTCATCACCCTTTTCGCGAACAGCATCTAAAATGGGCTCTACCACAGAAAACAAACGTGTTGTGTCAATGGCAGGACGTTGCAAAAGCAATTTCCAAGTATCGACAGCAGGATTTTTAATAATTTGAATCATATGAATAATATCAGTAACACAATAGTTGCACGAGTAATGGTCTAAAGAATCATTTTCTCGATTGGAATAACTAAAATTCCTTCAGCACCCAACGCTTTCAATTTTCCAATAATTTCCCAAAAACGTTTTTCGTCTAAAACAGAATGAATTGAACTCCAGCCTTCTTTGGCCAGCGGCATAATAGTCGGACTTTTCATACCGGGCAGAACAGCAATGATGTTATCCAACTGGTCGTTGGGAGCATTGAGCAAAACATATTTTTTCCCTTCAGCGGTTTGTACCGCATCGATACGAAATAAAAGTTCATCAAGAATGGTTTGTTTTTCAGCCGACAAACCCGGTGTCCCAATCAGTACGGCTTCCGATTTCATAATCACTTCAACTTCTTTCAAATGATTGCTAACCAAAGTGCTTCCTGAACTTACAATATCAAAAATTGCATCAGAAAGCCCAATACTTGGAGCAATTTCCACTGAACCAGTGATGACATGTGTATGAGCATGAATCCCTTTTTGGGCAAAAAAAGTAGTTAGAATATGTGCGTATGACGTCGCAATTTTTTTGCCTTCAAACCATTGAAGTCCTGTATATGATTCTTCTTTGGGAATTGCCAGCGAAAGTCGACATTTGCTGAAGCCTAACCGTTTCTCAATGTTTGCTTCGACCGCGCGTTCCACAAACTCATTTTCGCCTACAATACCCACATCGGCTATCCCGTCAGCAACGGATTGAGGAATGTCGTCATCACGTAAAAACAAAACTTCAATTGGAAAATTAGAAGCCGGAATCAATAACGTGCGTTTTGCACTGCCAAGTTTAATGCCTATTTCCGAAAAAAGAAACATGGTGTCTTCGTATAAACGACCTTTGGATTGAACTGCAATTCGTAACATGAGAATAAAATGGATGATTAAATATTTTGTTATTTGAGTAGGAGAATGAATATTTGCTACATGCTGAAAGAATAAAAAAGGCCTACCGACAAGCCGACAAGCCACATTCACTCAGGAAAATTTTCCTCTAATGTCTATCGTTTTCGAGCAGGTTATCGATGATGCTTTGGACGCAATGAAACAATCAACTTCATGTGGTTTAATGTGCCTACAAAAGTAATCATTTTTCATCAATTAACCCTTAGCTAATATGTCAAAATATTGAAATACAGTTCACAGGCTCTATTCATTCAAAAACAGTTGTTTATCCGACTGCATTAAAACTGCCAATCTCTACAGCTTCCATCTTATCATAGCTCTTGCATCCGTTTTATGATTATGATTGATCGTTTCAAGGCCTGATCCAGTGGATGAAGTATTTTCATAGATCGTTTGAGCGATTTTCAACCAAAATGAGAGATGGTTATTCATATCGTAGTGCATATTAATAAAATAACGACTTCCTTTACCATAAATCATGGGTACGGAAAATACATATAGTAAATCTTTTTCGTAAATGTAAAAGCGGGTGTCATAACTTGAAGCATCAAAAACTTCATAACGCATGTTTACTACAAAAGGGAAACGCGTGGGTGTATACGAAAAATCTTGCACCAACAAATAACCATAATGCGATTTTGTAATATCATCAGCACCTTCGTTAATGGCAATGATATTTTTTAACGCGAAATGGCTGTTCAATGTGTAGCTGAGCGAGTAATATAAATTAGCGGTGGCGTATTTTCCTGTAAAATAAGTTGTTTCTGTTGAACTCAAATTCTTTTCTTTTTGTTTATAACGTATTTTCCAAAACATCTCAAACGATCGTGAAGATAAATAATGTGCCGTAAACAGCAAATCATATCCATTAGAAGGACGGCTTATCGAATAATTTAGCCATGGAAAAGAATAGGTGTCAACCGCCAACGAGAATTGCCAATGCCGGATGGGATGTGCTTCTATACCCATGTAATAACCATCTTCATTTTGTACGTGAGAGCCTTCTCCAAACCCACTTGACAAAAGGACAGAGAATCGTGGAGCATAGTGCCGATAAAGTGTTAAAAATTGAAACGTCGAAATAGGAGAAAATGAACAGCCGTCGATTGTAGCTATGCCATTACGATCAGTGAGTGCGGTTTCTCCAAAGAAATTGAACCGCTGCAATCGAAACTGATAATTTACCCCGCCAACAATCTGATGATTTCCTGAAAAATTGAATAGATTATCAGGACGAAATGTTGGCTGTAATGGTATGCTCAAACGAGTGTCTGTTACTGTCAAACCAATATGAAGATTCTGAAGATGCCAATTGATATTGCCACCCATCACCTGCAACCAAATGGTATTTTTTCGTGCTAAATCTGTGATAGTGCGATGTAATCCATCCGTTTTGATAGATGTAAATCCATTTCCGGTAGAATCTCCATCGATGAAACGAAA
>JAJZHJ010000130.1 GCA_021804525.1 Bacteroidota bacterium
CAAAAAAAAGACCTATTTTTGGAAAATAAAAGAAGATACGTTTTTTTCAAAGAGAATGTTGTGGTGTTGTTGACAATGCGCCATCTTAATGAAGATGACCATTAAATTGGTTGCTTAATCTTCTTTAGCTCGAATTTTACCGGATTTGATAGAAAGAAATGTGTGAATTATGTAACTTATTTACTGTGTTATGCAAACTCTTTTGTATAAATGATGCGTACCTTTATCCGTTTATATCTAAAAAATCAGTTTGATACAAATATATTCGCTACACACAATTACTTTTGGGGATGTTGGTATATGAGTTTCTGCAGACTTTGACCGAACAAATTATTTTCGGATGAAACGAGCACGACAAATAAATTTAGACACACAAGGAAATGTTTTTGTGCGAGTTCCATGTGACCATAAAAAACAATTATAAACACATGAAACTCTACATCAAATATATGGTGAGCAACCGCTGTAAGATAGCAGTCAAAGATGTGTTGAAAAAACTCGGACTGCACTTCATCGTCGTCGATTTGGGCGAAGTGGAGGTAATGGAGCATATTACCTCGGAAGAGCAAGAACAATTGCGACTTGCATTGCTTGATATAGGCTTCGAATTGATGGACAACAAGCGAGCCGTATTGGTGGAACGAATAAAAAATGTGATTATTGAAATAGTACATTATTCCGATGAAGTAATCAAAATCAAGTTCTCTGATTATCTGAGTGAAAAATTAAATTATGATTATACCTATTTGGCGAATCTTTTTTCTGAAGTGCAAGGTACTACGATCGAGAAATTCTTGATAAATCACAAAATTGAACGGATTAAGGAGCTGATTATTTATGATGAACTCAATATTTCGGAAATTGCATGGAAGATGAATTACAGTAGCGTTGCCCACATGTCCAATCAATTTAAGAAAGTGACAGGACTTACTCCTTCGCATTTCAAAGAATTGAAAGCAAAAAAGCGAATATCGATAGAAAATATTGGGAATGAGAATGATAAAATTTGAATGAACGAAGGCAGTATAACCCAATTCAATGAAAGCAGCAAGAATGAAAGATGCTCAATACAACAGAAGTTTGATTGAGGCCAGTTTGAATCCGTTGGTTACAATCAACAATGAAGGCCAAATCACTGATATGAACGAAGCGATGTCCACCATTACGGGAATTCCTCGCGAAAAGCTTATTGGTACCTCCTATTGTGACTATTTTACTGAGCCATTAAAAGCACGTGCTGTATATCAGGAAGTGTTTGCTAAAGGTTCGGTGGCTGATTCACCTCTCACGCTTCGTAATAGAAACGGCAAATTGACTGACGTATTATTTAATGGATCAGTTTATCAAGATGATGAAGGGAATGTGCGTGGAATTGTCGTTGTTGCTCGAGATGCTACAGCTCAAAAACTGCTTTCCAACTATTCGCTCAGCCTCATTGAAGCAAGCCTTGATCCATTAGTTACCATCAACACCGAAGGGAAAATTACGGATATGAATGAGGCTCTGGTGAATATAACCGGTCTGTCCCGAGAAAACCTCATTGAAACAGACTTTTTCGACTATTTTACAGAACCACAAAAAGCACGTGAAGTATATAAGGAAGTGTTTGCTAAAGGATCGGTTGCCGATTCACCTCTCACTCTTCGTCATAAGGATGGCAAGTTGACGGATGTTTTATTCAATGGATCGGTTTACAAAGATGACGAAGGAAATGTATTGGGCATCGTGATTGTTGCCAGAGATGTCACCGATCAGAAAAGAATTGAAACGGAGTTGTTAGAAGCAAAAGTGTTTGCTGAAATGGCAACAGAAATTGCCGAAAAAGCGAAAGTGAAAGCCGAAAATGCTACACGAACAGCCGAAAATGCTTTAAAAGCTAAACAACAGTTTTTGTCCAATATGAGCCATGAAATTCGTACACCTATGAATGCGATTATTGGATTCACAAAAGTGCTTTTGAAAACCGATATGTCAGCCAAACAGCAAGAATATTTACAAGCTATCAAATTAAGTGGAGATTCATTAATTGTTCTTATCAATGACATTCTTGATTTGGCAAAAGTGGATGCCGGAAAAATGATTTTTGAACAGACTCCTTTCAGATTATCCTCCTCCATCACCGCAATGCTTCATTTGTTTGAGTCAAAAATCCGTGAAAAAAATGTTTCGCTGATCAAAGATTACGACCATCGAATTCCGGAAGTATTAGTGGGCGATTCGGTGCGTTTGCATCAGATTATACTAAACCTGATGAGCAATGCAGTAAAGTTTACTTCAAGCGGTCAAATTACCGTTAGCGTTCATCTACTGACTGAAGATGCCGAGAAAGTAACAATTGAGTTTGCTGTATCGGATACTGGAATTGGGATAGCCGAAGATAAAATGGCAACTATTTTTGAAAACTTTCAACAGGCATCGAGCGATACGTCAAGGTTGTATGGCGGAACAGGATTAGGGCTTGCTATTGTGAAGCAATTAGTTGAACCGCAAGGAGGGAGTGTCCGAGTGAAAAGTGTTGTGAATGAAGGCTCTACATTTAGTTTTACTTTGAGTTTTCTGAAAACGAATGAAAAAGTTGAAGTGGAAATAAAATCAGAAGATGAGGATCCGGAAAACATAGATATCAGGGTATTAGTGGTAGAAGATATTCCCCTCAATCAGTTATTGATGAAAACTATTTTGGATGATTTCGGATTCGAACGTGATGTTGCTGCCAATGGAAAAATCGCTATCGAATATTTACAAAATAAAGCATACGATGTTGTTTTGATGGATTTGCAAATGCCTGAAATGAATGGGTTTGAAGCTACAGATTATATTCGCAATACGATGAAATCCAACATTCCGATTATTGCGTTAACAGCCGATGTAACCACCGTTGATTTGGCAAAATGCAAAGCTGTCGGCATGAATGACTATATTGCCAAGCCCATTGATGAAAGGGTTTTGTATCATAAAATCATTGGATTAGCAAATAATCCTGATTTACTAAAAGATTCCTCATTGCAAGAGAATAAGCACGCAGATATAAAAAAAATAAAATATACTAACTTAGATCATTTACTCCAAATCACAAAAGCAAATCCCAAATTGATGATGGAAATGATTTCGCTATATCTGGAGCAAACGCCACCATTAATTATTGCTATGAATCAAAGTTTTCAGCAAAAAGATTGGCTTGCTTTACATGCTGCTGTACATAAAATGATTCCTTCCTTTTCGATTGTGGGAATGAGTGTCGATTTTGAAAATATGGCAAAACGTATTCAGGAATATGCTAATACACAACAACAAACTGTTAATATGAGCAATATGGTGCTTGAACTGGGAGACATTTGTACACAAGCCTGTGTGGAATTGGAATTAGAGTTGAGTAAAATAAAAAATGAAAGGGTATAACCCATTACACATGAAAAATCAAAATAAAATACAGCTTTTCCTTGTTGATGATGATGCCTTATTCCTCAGATCATTAGAAATTGAATTTCAACAACATACTGATTTTGTCATTGAAACGTATGCAACCGGCGAACTTTGCATAGAGAATTTATCACACAACCCCGATGTAATTATTTTGGATTACATCCTTGACAGCTTGGAGAAGAAAGCCATGAATGGAATTGAAACATTGGATAAAATAAAAGCTGTCAATCCCGATATTCCTGTCGTAATATTATCCTGTCAGGATAATATTGAGGTAGCGGTAGATTGTATGCACCACAAAGCCTTCGATTATGTGAGGAAAAGTGAGACCGCTTTTCTCCGCTTGCAAAAAATTATCACCACTATTTATCAATATAAAAAATTGGAAAAAGAGTTGAATTGGTATATGGATAGAATGTAAATGCTATATGTCAGCTCTTCTATAGAGGGGCGATTGGAGCAAAAAGCGTTGTCTGCGAATAAGCGGCAACGCTTTTTGCTGTTTTTAGAAAGCGTATTGCTCAAAAGACAATGTGTGAATGTTGCAATTCTTTTCTAAAATTGTGTAAGGCTTTTCTTTGTCCAGATTGCCATCTTTGTAGCATGGAATTTTATTTACAATTAAAGTCAAAAGTATGAAAAAGAAGAAGCTACTAACAGCCATTGCAATCTTATCGATTGTATTCTTGGCGGGGTGCAAAAAAGACGACTTTGTCGGAGTTGTCGGCGTATGTCCGCTTGTTGTGTCCACAAACCCAATAAATGGAGCTACTAACGTACCCCTTACAAAGGTGATTACAGCAACCTTTAACGAACAAATGAATCCTTTAACGATAACGGGAACATCGTTTACTGTACAAGAAGGATCAAATCCAGTTGCGGGAACTGTTTCATACAGTGGAACAACAGCAACCTTTACACCTTCCAGTAAACTTGACCCCAGTACTACCTTTACGGGTAAAATTACTACATCGGCGAAGGATCCAATGGGCAATGCCATACAAACTGATTTTGTGTGGACTTTTAGTACCGGTGCCATTGCATATCCTACGGTCATTAGTACTGATCCGTTAAATCTGGCTACTCTCGTGTCTCTCAACAAAGTCGTAGCGGCAACGTTTAACATGAAAATGGATCCGACAACAATTACAGCAACGACTGTTACCCTAAAACAAGGAACGACGGCTATTGCAGGAACTGTTGCGTATGTTGATTCAACGGTAACCTTTACACCAACAGTGGCTCTTTCTCCCAACACAGTTTATACTGGAACTGTCACTACCGGAGCAAAAAATCCATTAGGATATGGATTGCAAAGTAATTATGTATGGACATTTACTACCGATGCGTCGCCAACCGTTATTTCAACGGATCCGACCAATAATGCTACGGGTGTAGCTCTGAATAAAGTAGTTGCTGCCACTTTTAGTGTGTTGATGAATCCAGTGACGATTACAACGACAACGTTTACCGTTAAACAAGGAACAACGTTAATAGCAGGAACCGTTGCTTACAGTGGTTCAACGGCAACCTTTACCCCTACGACTCCTTTTACAGCAAACACGGTTTATACGGGTACTATTACAACAGGAGCGAAAAATTTGCAAGGCACAGCTTTAGCAAGTAACTATGTCTGGACCTTTACTACGGCTGCCAATGTTCCTCCTACGGTGATTTCTACCGACCCGACTAATAATGCTACGGGCGTAGCTGTGAATAAAGTGATTGCAGCCACTTTTAGTGTTCCTATGGATCCGACAACGATCACTACGTCAACTTTTACCCTGAAACAAGGGACAACGGCAGTGTCAGGAGCCGTTACGTATAGTGGTTCGACGGCATCATTTACCCCTTCGA
>JAJZHJ010000131.1 GCA_021804525.1 Bacteroidota bacterium
TGAGCGGCTTGTGAAGTGAGCTTCCTTTGCTGTTTTTTGTTCCTTCGGGAATCTCATATACTTTCAACCAATAACAACGCCCTTTTTGTGTGAAAAATAGCATATAGCTATGCATGGATGCAGGATAGATGTATTCAATAAAATCCTCATCACGGGAATTGCTGCCTTTTGAACCCACTCCACCGCGATTTTGTGATTTAAATTCATTTAATGGTGTCCGTTTTATATATCCTAAATGAGAAATGGTGATAATCATCTCTTCGTCTGCATAAAAATCTTCAGGATTAAATTCTTCAGAAGCATACACAATCTCTGTTCGACGTGCATCACCATATTTATTCTTAATTTCGAGTAATTCATCGCAAATAATTTTCATACGATGCTCTTTGTTTTCAAGAATATCTTTTAGATTGGTTATCAACAACTTGATTTCCTCGTACTCTGCATGTAGCTTATCTTGTTCCAACCCTGTCAGTTGACGAAGACGCATTTCAACAATTGCTCTTGCTTGAATGTCAGAAAGTTGAAAACGTTCGATTAATCCAGCCCGAGCTTCATCTGGTGTTTTCGATCCTCTTATTATAGCAATCACTTCATCAATATGATCACTGGCAATAATAAGCCCTTCAAGAATATGTGCTCTTTTTTCAGCTTCAGCTAATTCAAATTGCGTCCGTCTGACCACTACTTCATGTCGGTGATCGACAAAATGGCCGATAAGACTTCTCAAGGTAAGCATTTGAGGACGACCATGAACCAACGCAATATTATTTACATTGAAAGAAGATTGTAAGGCTGAATACTTAAACAACTTATTTAATACGACTTGAGAATTGGCATCCCTTTTAATATCAATCACTATGCGCATTCCTTGCCGATCACTTTCATCGTTGATATTCGAAATTCCTTCCAATTTTTTATCTTCCACCATGTCAGCAATCGCTTTGATTAACTCAGCTTTGTTGACCATATAAGGAATTTCGGTCACTATAATCTTTTCCCGACCATTCGATTCAATTTCAATCTCTACTTTAGAGCGAATAACAATGCGTCCCCGACCTGTTTCAAAGGCTTCGCGGACACCGGCATATCCATAAATGATCCCTCCTGTCGGAAAATCAGGCGCTTTTACATACTTAATTAACTCATCGACTGTTATCTCATTATTATTAATGTAAGCAATAGTAGCATCAATAATATCTGATAAGTTATGCGGTGGCATATTTGTTGCCATACCAACGGCAATACCGGAAGCTCCATTTACCAAAAGATTCGGGATACGTGTTGGCAACACGGTAGGCTCTTGCAAAGAATCATCAAAATTGGATTGAAAATCGATGGTATTTTTGTCAATATCCAATAACATTTCCTGAGCAATCTTTTGCAATCGTGCTTCAGTATAACGTTGTGCGGCAGGATTGTCTCCGTCTACAGAACCAAAATTTCCTTGTCCATCCACTAACGGATAGCGTAGCGACCAAGGTTGAGCCAAACGAACCATAGCCAAATAGACGGCAGAATCGCCATGCGGGTGATATTTACCTAATACTTCCCCCACAATTCTCGCCGACTTCTTATAAGGTTTATTAGCATCTAAACCCAATTCATTCATCGCGTACAAAATTCTTCGATGCACAGGCTTAAAACCATCCCGCACATCTGGTAATGCACGCGAAACAATCACTGACATAGAATAATCTATGTAAGATGATTTCATCTCCTCCTCAATGTTGATCTTTATAATTCTATCGTTATCAATCATCTATTCTAATTAATTGATTTCTGTAACTCTGCTTTAAAAAGCGCACTAAGTTATCTATTTTCACAGATATTGCCAAGCAATTTGGTGAATTTTGTGAACAAAAAAGGTTAATCAATTGATGAGAATCTTTATTTGAAGTTGAATGTATGACTCCAAACAAAGCATCCATCTATATTGAATTCTGGTTTAGCATTCGGCGGAAAGAAGCCATACAATGCCGATCCAGATCCTGACATAGAAGCATAGATAGCTCCTTGGCTATATAAAATTGTTTTTAGATCATGGAGAAACGGAAACTTTGAAAACATAACCGATTCAAAATCATTATGGATAGTTTTCTCCCAAGTGTCTATAGGATTCTTAACAAGTTCATTGACTGATACGTCAACTTTTCTTGGTGTAATAGCATGATAAGCCTCTCGTGTAGAAATATGAATTGAAGGCTTTATAACAACCAATAAATAAGAATCTAGACTTAACTCAACTGGCTGCAAGATTTCTCCTCTTTGAGTTGCAAAGGCAGGTTGATTACGAATAAAAAACGAACAATCAGAACCCAATACGGAAGCATACTTTTCCATTTGTTCGTTAGTCAAATTCAATGAATATGAATCATTTAGTAACTTAATCATAGACGCGGCATCCGATGATCCACCACCAAGCCCTGCACCTAATGGAATGTTTTTATGTAAATAAATAGACAACTCTGGCAAATCAAAATCAGCTTTGATCATTTGATAAGCCCTCATGACCAAATTGTTTTCAATAGCATCAGGAATAGCAACCCCTGAAATGGTAAACGTTGTTTTATCAGCCGAAATAACCTCTAAGGCATCACAAAGAGGGATCGGATAAAAAATGGTTTCAATGTTATGAAATCCATCATTTCTTCTTTCAACAATATTTAATCCAATATTAATTTTCGCGTTCGGAAAACACAGCATGGCGTCAGTATATATAAATAGTTGCTAAAATGGGTTAAGCCATTTATGATGAAGAGATTCGTAATATGAACAATTTCCTATGCAAAGGTAAAAAAACTTTTCTGTCATACATTCCGCGAAATCATCTTCCTTCAAATATTCGCCTGATGTCATGAGATTACGTTATTTATTAGCAAGCTGTAACCAACCGCAATTTTCACACAGAAACACACTTTTTAAAAAGCAGCAATCATGGCTGACATTTGCTGCTTTTTACTGGCAATATATCATTTCGTTTTTTGCCTCTTTCTCAACAATTTCTATATATTTCATCTATAGCTCCTTAATCTTTTATTTCCGTCCCCTGTAACTTGCAAACGACAAAATAATAAAGAAACTGCTCTTTTAATGATAAACTAACAAACAGACGGAATATTATTCCATTGATTTAATTGCATAGATTCGTTCCCCTTTTTTCTAAGCCTCTTCAATCATACAGAACTAAAAATAGACTGGCATCTCTATCTCCAAATAAATGGATACTGTTAGCAACTTGTTAATATGTTTTTCAAGAAGTAAAGAGGAAAAATGAGTAGATTTGAACTTGAAAAAACACTTATATCAGATGGATAATAATCAAAAGAATACAAGACGCAAAGCGACACTACCAGCAACAATTTCCTCGAATGACTTTGGAAAACTTCCACCGCAGGCATTAGAATTGGAAGAAGATGTTTTAGGTGCCATGATGCTTGAAAAAGATGCTTACTTTTTAGTTAGCGAAATTCTTTCGCCGGATTCTTTCTACAAAGAAGCAAATAATAAGATATATAAAGCTATTGTTGACTTGGCACTTAAGCAAGAACCAATTGACATGCATACCGTTACCGAACAACTTCGCAAAAATGGTGTGTTGGAAGAAATTGGAGGAGCATATTACATTACACTTCTTACTGCCAAAATAGCTTCCGCCGCGCATATAGAATTTCATGCTCGCATCATCGCCCAGAAATATTTAGCACGTGAATTGATTCGGGTTTCGAGTGAGATTCTCTCCAAAGCATTTGATGATCGTACTGATGTGGTTGATTTAATGCAAGAAGCTGAAGGCATGCTTTTTGAAGTATCACAAAGAAATGTAAAAAAAGACGTACAACAAATAAATCCTATTATTGAAGAAGCCGTTAAACGAATTCAGGAAGCTTCAAAACGTCCAGAAGGACTAAGTGGTATCCCTTCTGGATTTCATAGCTTAGATAAAATTACTTCAGGATGGCAACGTTCTGATTTAATTATTATTGCAGCTCGTCCGGCAATGGGGAAAACTGCATTTGTCATTTCAATGGCTCGCAATATGGCAGTAGACTATAACATGCCGGTAGCGCTTTTTTCTCTTGAAATGTCAAATGTCCAATTAGTAAATCGTTTGTTGATGAACGTATGTGAAATAGAAGGTGATAAAATTAAAAACGGGCAATTAGCCCCATTTGAATGGCTTCAATTAGATTATAAACTCAAAAAGCTATATGATGCCCCCATCTATCTAGACGACACGCCAAGTCTTTCAGTATTTGAATTACGAACCAAAGCTCGTCGCTTAGTGAAAGAGCATAATATTAAAATCTTGATTATTGACTATTTGCAATTGATGAATGCCAGTGGAATGACTTTTGGCAGCCGTGAACAAGAAGTTAGTACCATTTCACGCTCGTTGAAAGGCCTTTCCAAAGAATTAGACATCCCTATTATTGCTTTATCTCAGTTAAATCGAAGTTTGGAAGGACGGATAGGACATGAAGGAAAACGTCCTCAATTATCAGATTTGCGTGAATCGGGAGCAATAGAACAAGATGCTGATATGGTTTGCTTTATTCACCGCCCTGAATATTATAAAGTAACAGAAGATACACAAGGAAATTCATTAATCGGAATGGCGGAAATTATTATTGCAAAGCACCGAAATGGGGCAACCGGTGACGTTATGTTACGCTTCAAAGGACAATTTGCCAAATTTACGAACAAAGACGATGAAGATGAAAGTTCTTATCAAGGCTATATTTCAAAAATAAATGAGAATAACTCCTTCACCTCTCCAAATAATGGAACCTCAAGTCTGGAAGCATATCCACCACCTCCTTTACCAAACGAGTATGATGTTCCATTTTAATGGGGCTTTCGAAACAATGACAAAAACAAATTTAGTCGCCATTTGCTAATGCAACAGCTTAATTCGTTTGGTTTTCTTTGCTCATTTCTATTCAAAAATCCCAATAATATTGCTTAAAAAATAAAGGACTAATTTATTTTTTAAGCAATACTCATTTAAATGGAACAATCCAATGACATAGGGAATAAAATCACTCCAAAAAGAAATATACTTGCAAAGATTTTTGAAATATCGAGTCATGTTGCCAATTACGCCTCAGGTGTTACTAATTTCAAATTGAGTTCTTTCAACTGATTCACGTCAATTGGGGATGGAGCTCCGCTCATCATATCTCGTCCCGAATTATTTTTTGGAAATGCAATACAATCGCGAATGCTATCTAACCCGGCAAATAAAGAAACAATTCGATCGAGACCAAAT
>JAJZHJ010000132.1 GCA_021804525.1 Bacteroidota bacterium
TTCCAAAATTTTTGCCGATGCGGAGATTCCTGATGCCGTTGTTGTGCAAATGGGAGAAGTTAGAGTAGATACGTCGGTTTCTGAAGAAAAGCTGACGCTTATACAACATAACCTGAATGAAATAGGATTTGAAATTTTGAATGATGCAAAAAGCCGTATCATCGAGCAGATAAAGAAACTCTCTATTGACTATGTTTATCATGACAGGGATGCACAAAAAACAAGTTTTTCCGATTATTTGTCGGGTCATCTAAATCATACTTATAACTATCTGAGTACACTATATTCATCCGTTGAGGGGACAACGATTGAAAATCATCTAATCAACTTAAAGATTGAAAGAGCCAAAGAGTTGCTGGTGTACGATGAAAAATCGCTGAGTGAAATCGCTTTTGAATTAGATTATAGCAGCGTTGGGCATCTATCGGGACAGTTTAAAAAAGTAACAGGGTTTACTCCTTCCAATTTTAAGAAGAGTGACGATCGTAGAAGAAAACCCATTGACAAAATCGGATGATTATGTAAATCAAAATCGGAATTGTGTAATACTTTCGCAATAACAGTCATTTATCTTTGTACATCAAAATCATCGAGAGCTGGTATATATAATTAAGAATGTGACTCAACATGTTCAATCTGTTTTTTTAAGGAGGTAACACTATGTACGGATATACTGGAATGGGGTGGGGAATGATTTTCGGCTGGATTCTTGGAGTCTTCGCATTGATTGTCATCGTATGGTTAATCGTCAAAGCCGTAAATTACAGCAGTCATTCACAAAACGATGACGACAAATCAGCGCTCGATGTATTGAAAAAGCGTTTTGCCGAGGGCGACATCAGCAGGGAAGAATACGAAGAGATGAAGAAAATTATTGAATCGTAATCAGATGGCGTTCAAAAACCATCATTCCTTTTCTGAATTCTATTAAAACACTACATAATGGATTATAAACTTGTAAAGCAATATTATTGCCCCATGCGCTGCGAAGGAGACAAAACGTACGACAGCCCGGGCGATTGTCCTGTTTGCAACATGCACTTAGTTCCTGTGGGAGAGCAAAAGCCAATGAAGTCCCATGATTTTCAAAAGTTGGAAACGCCCCTTTATCACGATCATCATCAAGACGAAAGACACGCTCATGCACAGCAAACGGGTAAATATTATTGTCCCATGCGCTGCGAAGGAGATAAAACGTACGACAACCCGGGCGATTGCCCTGTTTGTGGCATGCACCTGAACAAAGAAGAAAGTATCCGGCCTTTGGGAGTCGTGTATTCCTGCACCAAGCATCCCGAGGTTAAAAGTGATAGGCAGGGATCATGTCCTAAATGTGGTATAGCATTGATTCCCGAGAAACGGGTTGAAATAAGCGATGAGGAGAGAGCTTACAAGAAAATGGCAAAAAAATTCTGGATTGCTGTCGCATTTAGTGTCCCTGTATTTATTATTGCCATGTCCGGCCTCATTCCTTTTCTTCATCTCAATGCCGTTATTTCGCAGAAAGGACTGAACTGGATTGAATTCGTTTTAGCTACGCCCGTAGTCTTTTACGCAGGCTGGCAATTTTTTATTCGGGGGTGGAGTTCCATTCGAAGACGTTCGCCAAACATGTGGACATTAATTTCCATTGGCGTTGGTGTTGCTTTTTTGTTCAGCTTTATTGGTCTTTTGTTTCCCGAATTATTCCCGGCACAGTTTAAAGACTCACAAGGCAATGTCCATCTCTATTTCGAAGCCTCGGCAGTGATACTTACCTTAGTGCTTTTAGGGCAGGTCATGGAACTTAAGGCTCACAGTAAAACCAATTCAGCTATTAAGGGATTGCTTAATCTTGTTCCTCCCGTAGCAAGGATTATCCGCAATGGAGAAGAACAGGAAATACCCCTTGAAGAAGTGCAGGTTGGCGATATACTGAGAGTGAAGCCGGGTGAAAAAATTCCTGTTGACGGGACAATCACCGGAGGCACCGCCATTATCGATGAAAGTATGATATCAGGCGAACCCATGCCGGTTGATAAAACAAAAGGTGACAAAGCAACGGGAGGTACTATCAATGGGAAGACTGTTTTTGAGATGAAAGCTGAGAAAGTAGGCAACGACACCTTGCTGGCACGCATTATCGAGATGGTAAACGAGGCAAGCCGATCAAGAGCACCTATACAAAAATTAGCAGACGTTGCCGCTAAGTATTTTGTGCAAATCATTATCGCAATTTCATTGATCACCTTTGCAATATGGGCATTCTGGGGGCCACAACCGGCTTTGGTCTATGCTTTTGTAAATGCAGTATCCGTATTAATTATCGCTTGTCCCTGTGCACTTGGATTAGCAACTCCCATGTCAATCATGGTTGGCACTGGTCGTGGAGCACAATCGGGTATCTTAGTAAAAGATGCACGTGCAATGGAAGAAATGAGTAAAGTTGACACACTGATCATTGATAAAACAGGTACTATTACTGAAGGGAAACCAAGCCTGAACGGATTTAAATCCTTTGGCTCATTAACCGACGAAGCCATTCTGATGCTTGCTGCTTCCATTGATGTCAATAGTGAACATCCTCTGGCAGAAGCCATTGTGAAAGGAGCAAAGGAGAGAAATATTGGATTGACAAAATTAGATGATTTTGAGTCCATAACCGGCAAAGGGGTGCAAGCTTTGTACAACGGGAAAAGGATAGGACTTGGAAATCTGCGTTTATTGGAAGATTTCCAGACAATCCTGAGTGACGATAAAAAGAAGATAGTCGAAGAATGGCAAATTTCGGGGCAGACGGTCGTATTTTTACTGTTAGATCATTCGGTAGAAGGGGTTATCGGAGTAACCGATACAATCAAGCCAACTTCGGCCAAAGCGGTAAAAACGTTACAAAAAACAGGGGTAAAAGTAATCATGTTTACCGGTGACAATGAAATTACGGCCAAGGCTGTAGCCGGTGAATTACACTTAGACGGGTTTAAGGCCGATTGTCTTCCAGATGACAAATATAAAAAAATTAAAGAATTGCAGGCACAAGGTCACATTGTGGCAATGGCAGGCGATGGTATTAATGATGCACCGGCTTTGGCACAAGCCAACATCGGGATCGCAATGGGAACAGGCACTGATATTGCCATACAAAGCGCAGAAATCACCCTTGTAAAAGGTGATTTAAATGGAATTGTACGGGCAAAGGAACTTAGCAGTGCTGTTATGAGGAATATCAAACAAAATTTATTCTTTGCTTTCTTCTACAATTTACTTGGCGTACCTATTGCTGCCGGATTGTTATATCCGTTTTTCGGAATCTTACTTAGTCCTATGATTGCAGCTACCGCTATGAGTTTCAGTTCAGTTTCCGTAATTTCCAATGCACTGAGACTGCGAAAAAAATAAAGGATATCGTCATTGTTATAGGAAGCTTCATACCATTGGTTTTTTTAGTGACATAAAAACGAACATGTTCGTTTATCGCCATCGAGATAAAGTTTTACATGCAATATTCATTTTATACATTTTAATTTTTTACAACATGAAAAAGAAATTTGCTCTACTTGTCGTTGTTGCCGGTTTATTTATTGTAGCAGCTTGCAACGGAACCGCCAAAAACAATCAACAATCAACGGAAATCGCAAGTCATCAAAAGGTGATCTACACGTGTACCATGCATCCACAAGTAATTAGCAACAAACCTGGCAATTGTCCGATATGCGGAATGACGCTTGTTCCAAAGACAGTATCCGACACAGTCAAAGTAACAGTTCACAACTAAACCAATGGATGCAATAGTCCATTGTATTCTTTCGCAGAAAGAGTCTTTGTTGGATATTGGCCTATTTTTCATTCTTTAATTTCATCGGTATGAGTAAAAAAACACCTGTTCAGATCGTCCGTCAAATCACATTAATCATATTGTTAATAAGTGCTATCACTCAATTCATCACTATTTTTGTGATGGTAATAGGCATCGATAATGATTTCTTGATGTCAATTCACAAAACTAATGGATTGGTTCTGTATGGTTTGATTTTGACGCATATCATCGTATTCCGTAAGAATTTGAAGTTTTATTTGTTCCCTTCCAAAAAAGGTTCGTCACACAAATAACCTTCCGTTTGAAATAGAAAAAATGTTTTTTTGGTTAAGATTCAGTATGACCCTTTATCTGAATGAATGAGCCAAATACCGGCTGATGTAGCCGGAAACAATAGTATTATCATCATCACTTCAACAGGGAAAGTAAATTCATCTCTATGTTACAGAAAATCATCAAATTTTTCCTCGAAAACAGATTGGTTACCATATTGGTGCTGGTAGCATTCATTCTGCTGGGGATTGTATATGCTCCTTTCGATTGGCAAACAAGCATGTTGCCGCGCGATCCTATTCCGGTTGATGCCATTCCTGACATTGGAGATAATCAACAGATTGTTGCTACAGAATGGATGGGGCGTTCGCCTCAAGATATTGATGATCAGATTACTTATCCGCTAACTACCGCTTTATTGGGTATACCCGGAGTAAAAACCATTCGCAGCACTTCGATGTTCGGCATGTCGTTTATCTACATTATCTTCAAGGATAATATTGAATTTTACTGGAGCCGTTCGCGGATTCTTGAAAAGCTCAACTCTTTGCCGGCAGGTACGTTGCCACCGGGGGTTCAACCTACTTTAGGCCCCGATGCTACGGCTTTAGGACAAGTTTATTGGTACACGCTCGAAGGGCGGGATGTAAAAACAGGAAAACCGACGGGGGGGTGGGATCCTCAGGAACTTAGAACGATTCAGGATTTCTATGTGAAGTATGGATTGTCATCGGCAGATGGCGTATCGGAAGTTGCATCGGTTGGAGGGTATGTGAAGGAATATCAGGTAGATATCAATCCAACAGCTATGAAAGCATATGGTGTGTCGGTAATGGATGTGATGAATGCAGTGCGTAAGTCAAATCTTGATATTGGTGCTGAAACGATTGAATTAAACAGGGTTGAATATATTATCCGTGGATTAGGATATATTAAGAATCTGGAAGATCTGAAAGAAGCAGTTGTTACCTCTAAAAACAATGTCCCTGTCAGAGTGGAAGATGTGGCACATGTCTCTTATGGTCCTGCAACCCGACGTGGAGGATTGGATAAAGATGGGGTGGAAGCTACAGGAGGAGTTGTTGTTGCACGTTACGGATCAAATCCAATGGCGGTCATCAATAATGTAAAGGAGAAAATTAAAGAGATT
>JAJZHJ010000133.1 GCA_021804525.1 Bacteroidota bacterium
TGCGTGAAGCAATCCACGACCGTTTTTGGCCGTTGCAATTTGAGAGAGGAAGTTGTTGATAATTTTCGGGGTGTCACCAATCAACGGCAAAAAATCTATCCTGTTCAACACACCGTGCAGCTATTTCCTTTTGCAGTTTCAAAGGCTTCTTTTCCTTCGGAAATCGAGAAATAAACCAATCCGGCTGCTCCAATCACATCGGCATACACAAAGCCGGTTAGCTCATAAATGAGACTGGACACAAGCAACACAACAGACATGTAAATACAAATCTTAGTGCAATTGCTATCGGCAAGAACAGGTTCGGAGTGTAACTTCTTTCCGATCGATTTTTTAGCAAGCATAAGCCATAGCATGACGGCAATCGACAATAACGAGATGATGACTCCCCAAAAAGTAGATTCGGGCTTTTGATGATGGATAAGATTCAAAACGATACCCACCAATAAGCCTGCGGAAAGCAGATAAAAGGCTGTTCCTGTTATTTTCAACGCTTCTATTTCAAACATACTTTTGCGAGTGTCGGGGTTTTGCTTCATACGTACGATCATGATGGCAATGCCTATTCCCGACATGACCTCGATAAAACTGTCGATGCCAAATCCAAAAAGAGTCAGCGTTTTATCATTATAGCCCAGAATCATAGATACAATTCCTTCAAGCAGGTTGTATATAATCGTAAACAGGCTTAACCAGTAAGCTTGTTTGTAGAGTTTTATTTCGGAATTGCCCATGTTTTTATTTAATAAAATTTACATTCCTGGCATTCCGGCCATGCTATTTGATTTTGGCGCAGGTGCCTTTTTGACATCTGAATTCATCATGCTGGGTTTTCCTGCCAACTGAGCAGCAGCATCAACACTGAAAGTCCCATTAGTTACAATAGTATCTCCAACTTGCAATCCGTTTAAGATAACGTATCCATTCCCTACCGAAGGGCCTAATGTTACTTCGCGCATCACAAAAGCAGGATTGGCTGTATCGGGCGTTTTTACATAAACGAGCGAGCGGGTACCTGTCCATAAAACTGCCGATTGAGGAATCACAATATCGTTTTGTCCTCCTGATAGCTGGGAGCGGGAATTTCCGGTGACAAACATCCCAGGTTTAAGACTACCATCGCGGTTATCAACTTCCACACGTACACTGGCTGTTCGTGTATCGGGATTAATCACAGGATCGATAAATGAGATGCTACCTCTGAACACTTTGCCCGGAAATGACTCCGAAGTAAACGAAATCGCATCGCCAAGTTTCAGCCACGGAAGATCGTTTTCGTAAGCATCAAATAACACCCAGACCCGTGACAGATTGGAAACTTCATAAAGAGGATCGCCTGCAGCAACATAATCGCCCACGTTGACTCGTTTCACCAATACCACACCAGACACGGGCGATTTCACTTCAAAGTTATTCTGAATTTGTCCCGATGATTCAATATGCGCAATTTGAGCATCGGTTAAATTCCATTCCTTGAGCTTTTCTTTGGCCGCCGGTAAAATGTTTGGATAGCTTTTCTGCATTTTGACTGCTTCCAAAAGTTCTTTTTGAGCAGTAATTAAGTCGGGTGAATAAATTAAGGCAATGTTTTGTCCTTTTATAACGGATTCTCCAGTGAAATTGAGATTTAGCTGTTGAATTCTGCCTGAAACATAAGCCGGAAGCGTTTGCTCCAATCGTTCGTCTGGTGCAACCTTTCCATATAACTGAAGTTCTTTGACAGCATTTCCACGCATCACCATTGTTGTTTGAATATTGGCCAACTGAATGGCATCCGGAGTCATAACAATGGCATTGGAATCAACTTTGGCAGTGTCTTGTTTGAGCGGTATCAACGTCATGCCGCAAATCGGACATTTACCGGGATGATCCATCCTGATTTGAGGATGCATGGCGCAAGTCCAAATAGTTCCTTTGGGATAACCGGCATCCGTGTTTTGTTTCGCATTTGAAGGTGTTGAATGATGGAAAAAAAGCCATCCCAGAAAAATTCCGGCTACAACAAGGAGGCCGGTTCTGATATATGAATTCGCTAGTACTTTTTTCATTGAGATCAATCGTTAGAATATTATCAAGTCTATATTTTCAATTTCTTTTCATTTGCCATTTTCAATTTCCTCTTATGGTTCATCGACCGCCATCAGGTTTTCAAACATCGCCACAGCCGAGCTCTGATCGACAACTGCCTGTATTAGTTGAAACCGATAGTCTAAAAGTTGTTGTTCCATGCGGAGAAGTTCGTCATACTTGCTTCCTGACGTGGAAAACCCTGTGATAAGCAATGACAAGGTTCTTTGCGCAAGATCGATTTGTCCTTTATACAGGGTTATACGTCTTTCAGCATCATTGAACGCGGTGAGAGCTTCCGAGTAACTAACCAAAAGATTGTTCGTTACATTCTGCTTGGCTTGGTAAGTTGACAAACGGCTTAACTCGGCCTCTTTAATCATGCTTTTGTATTTATTTCGGTAAATGGGCAATGTGAGAGTAAGCATTGGCATAATCATGTCTTTCCCATTCATCATGGATGTATTTCCCGGGCGTTTATCAATCACGGAATAATCAACGCCAATGCCAAACATCGGGTATCCCATTTTCGTTACCATACGTTTTTTTGCCGTATATGCTGCTCCCTCTGCATCAAGCATCTTTACCATTGGACTGTGTTGAACGATACTGTCGGCAATCATGGATAAATCGACGGGCAACAAACGACTTTGAAGGGTATCAGCTACTAAAACCGGCGTTTCGGGTTTGCGGTTCAACAGGCTGTTAAACAAAGTCATCTGTGTCGTTTTTTGATCCTTCAAAAAAGCAAGTTGATTCTCAAGATCACGAATTGACATTTTTACTTTCAGAACATTAACGAGCCCTCCTGAGTTAGAAGCTTCGCTCATGCCGGTTGCAGGCTGATTCATGCTTTGAGATGATTGTGATGAGGTGTTATTGCTTGATGATCCCATACCACCTCCGCTTTGGTTATTCGATGCACTGGAAGCAATTTGTTGTATGGCACTATTGGAGCTTACCCCTTTACCCGCAGCAGCAACGCCAAAATTAGTCATGGCTAATTGTTCCAACGAGTGCGTGAATTGGAGATTATCTTCCACAAGCCTAATTTCCTTATCAATCCGATATAAACCATACCATGCTTTCTTTACCTGATAAGTCGTCTCAAAACCGGTTTGCCGAAACTGTTCATATTTAGCAAGAGCCATCTTGGAGGCCTCATCTTTCGCCGCCTTAAGTTGTCCAAACCATGGAAACATCTGCATCAATTTAATATCGGCACGTTGATTGCCTCCAATCAGTTCCATGGGAGAGAGAAAATATCCCATGGTTAACTGTGGATCGGGAAGCGATCCGACTTGAGGCATCTTTTGCAACGCCGCCAGATAATCATTATAAGCAGATTGAACCATAGGATTGTGTCTCGTTGCATAGTGAACGTAACTCTTCAACGAATCGTTAGATGGTTCCGCTTTCATTACGACATGAATCAAAACGAGGAATCCGAAAAGCAGCAGAATGGCTTTTTGAAAGCGCTGCAAAGAGGTGTTATATAAAGTATTCATCATATTCTCGGTTTATTCGTTGATTATTTGAGATTTAAGTTCCTTTTTGATCAGACCTTCGCGCCAAAAGCACTGAAGGATAGGAACCACGAACATTGTCATGATCTGAATAATCATTCCCCCGAACATCGGAATAGCCATGGGGATCATAATATCAGAGCCTTTTCCCGTCGAAGACAAGACCGGCAGCAAAGCAATAATGGCAACGGCAGCAGTCATCATGGCAGGACGAACACGTTGTTTTCCTGCATGAACGACGGCTTCGCGCACAGCCATAATGGTAGTCGGCTTCTCTCGTTCAAACACCTGATGAATATACGTTCCCATAATGACACCATCGTTGGTTGCAATCCCAAACAAGGCAATAAATCCTACCCAAACCGCCACACTCAGATTGATGGTGTGCATCTGAAACATGTCGCGCAGGTTGATACCGGCAATCGGGAAATTCAAAAACCATGGCTGGCCATAGAGCCAAAGCATGATAAATCCTCCGGCAAATGCCACAAACACACCTGAAAAATGGATTGACGATGCGGTAACCGTTTTAAACTGGAAATAGAGTAAGAGAAAAATTAAAATTAAACTGATGGGAACCACGAGTTCCAGTCTTTTGGTTGCACGAATATCTTGTTCATAGTTACCTGCAAATTTATACGTAACATTGGCCGGTAGAACCAGCTCACCCGATTTAATTTTGGCTGCAATGAACTTTTGCGCGTCTTCCACCACATTGACTTCCGCTTTTCCTTCTTGTTTGTCGAAAATAACGTATCCAGTCAGGAACGTATTCTCACTGCGAATCATTTGCGGCCCTTTGGTATAAACAATGTCAGCAATTTGATTTAATGGAATTTGAGTTCCATTCATTGCGGGAATAAGAATATTTTTTATCTCCGCCGGAGTAGAGCGCAATTCCCTTGCATACCGAACTCTGACAGGAAAGCGTTCCCTTCCTTGTACTGTGTTTGTCAATGTCATTCCACCGATAGCAACTTGTAATACCTGCTGTACATCGTTAACACTCATCCCATATCGAGCCATTGCTTCACGGTTAAGCTTAATTTCAAGATATGGAGCACCAACAGCCCGATCGTAAAACACCGAAGAGGACTGAATGGACGGCACTTCTTTCAAAATACGCTCAAACTGAAGCCCTGCTTTTTCAATGGATTGTAAATCCGGCCCATATATTTTCAACCCCATTGGCGCGCGCATTCCTGTCGACAGCATAATCAGCCGTGTTTGTATTGGTTGCAACTTTGGTGCTGAGGTCAATCCAGGCAAGTCGGTGACCTTTACAATCTCATTCCAAATATCATCGGGATTTTTAATTTGCGGCCTCCATTGCCGAAAATATTCCCCATGGCTGTCAGGAATCAACAACTTGGGATCAATGTTTCTGTATCCATTTGTTTTCACGCTATAGGTAGTCCCATCTTTCAGCACAAAAGCGCCATTTCTGTCAGTTTTAAACCGCATACGATTTCCGTCTTTGTCCAATGCATATTCCGATTTATAGTCGATGGTATTCTCAAACATCTGCACCGGTGCCGGATCAAGGGCGGAATTCACACGTCCCCACTTTCCCACAGCCACATTCACTTCAGGAATG
>JAJZHJ010000134.1 GCA_021804525.1 Bacteroidota bacterium
TTCAATTTTTTTACTGGAAATATCCCGATGGACTTTATGGAGCTGCCATGCCACTTTCGGGAAAAGGCTACCGCACGACGTTAGGACAGGAAAACGGCACATTCGGTTCTAAATCTGTCAGCTATTTCAACAACATGAAGCAGGAGATGATTCCGCAAATGGCTATTTCGTTTGGGAAAGATCCTTACAAATTGTTCGCAAAACTCTATGCTGAAGGATTGAAACAAATCGGGTTGGCCGATAACTTACGCAAACTGAAATCATTCCCGAAAATTATGGACGGTATTGGATGGTGCACATGGAACAGCTCCGATATGGGACAAAATTTGAACGAGAAGTTACTTTTGGATGCTGCTAAAAGTTTTCAAGCAGCTAATTTCCCACTAAAATGGATGCTGATTGATGATGGATGGTTCGATCAAACGGATCAGCAAATGAATTCATTTCAGCCAAACAAAGTGAAGTTCCCTCATGGATTTTTGCCTGTTGTCGAAAAACTTAAAAACGAATATCACATCGCTAACGTTGGCGTCTGGCACGCTTTGGATGGTTATTGGAGAGGGATCAACCCCAATTCTCCCTTGGGGAAAGAATATAAAAATGAACTCATCTCTTGGAAAGAAAAAGATAACCCTGCAAATGACAGTTCCGCTGTAAAAACCGGTAATTTCGTTAATCCAAATTCGCCGGCAGTTGGAAAATTTTACAACGATTTCCATGCCTACCTAAAATCGCAGGGCATTACGTTTATTAAAGTTGATAATCAATTGGAAACTGAGCGGATGTCGGTTAATAATTTTCCAATTTTTGAAGGAGCAAAAAAGTACCATCAGGCATTGAATGCTTCAGTGGCACTTCATTTTAACAACACGTTGATCAACTGCATGGATATGACTCCTGACTCATATCTTCTTTTCGGCAAAACCCCGATTGGTCGTGCGGAAGACGATTATTATCCCGCTTACGAAAAAGGGCAAAGTTATCGTTTTGTGATGCAAAAGGCAGCAGGACACGTGATGCAGGCGGTTTACAATTCGCTCTATTTTTCGCAAATGGTCTATCCCGATTTTGATATGTTCGAGTCTGCAAGTCCAAACGCTACGTTTCACGCCATTGCCCGTGCCATCAATGACGGGCCTATTTACATTACCGACAAAGTGAATGAACACAATTTCAACGTGTTATTCCCGTTGGTTTACAGTGATGGAAATATATTGCGTGCAGGGAAGCCGCTACTCCCGACAGAAGACTGCCTGTTTCAGTTGAATGAGCCAAAACCTTTCAAAGCTTTTTCCATGGACAAAAAGATTGGATTATTGGGAGCTTGGAATATTTCTGATGCCGATAGCGTGATAGGTACCTTTAAACCATCTGATGTGCATGGCATTCAAGGTAAAAAATTTGCCGTGTATGAGTATTTCAGCAAAAAGTTAGCATTTGCCGACAGAGAACAATCTATTCCGCTCAGGTTGGGTAAACAACCATACAAATTGTTTTACATTCTTCCTTTGACTCATGGAAATGCAGTGATCGGATTAGTAAACAAATACAACGCACCGGCAGCCATTCTTTCTTCAACCATCACTTTAAAATCTATTTGGGTAACGCTTTACGAAGGAGGCGCATTTGCTGCAGTAGTAAAATCGAAACCGGTAAGCGTAAAAGTGAATGGAAAAGCAGTCGCGTTTCATTATGTCGACAACTTATTAACTGTTAATATCCAAATCGTTAACCATAAAAAACATATTCAAGTTGATGTGGAGTTATAATTGAGAAGTTATGTAAGAAAGAACTTATAGGAGTTAGACAGTTCAAATTAATCTCATTATAAAAATATTAAACACATGAAAAAATCAATCCTCCTTTTATTTATGTTTATAGGGCTGATAGTCAATATTCCACAGCCCGTTGTTTCGCAGACAGCACAAACTTCTTTTCATCACTGGTGGGAAGATAATACGGTTTATAATAGCACTCCCGCTCCCAATGCGAAATTATTGCCTAGAATCAGTGTCAAAGGGAATCGTTTCGTGAACCCACAAGGTGAACCGGTTCTTTTTCGCGGTCTTTCCATTGCCGATCCTGATAAAATTGAACATCAGGGACAATGGAACAAAGAATTGTTTGTTAGGATTAAACAGCTTGGAGCCATGGTGGTACGCATTCCCGTGCATCCTATTGCATGGAGGGAAAGAACGCCTGCAAATTATCTGAAGTTACTCGATCAAGCTGTTGAATGGTGCACTGAAACAGGGTTATATGTGGATATTGATTGGCATTCCATCGGAAACTTGGAAGAAGATTTATTTCAAGACCCAATGTATGTGACCTCAAAAGCCGAAACGTTTAATTTCTGGCGCACTATTGCTCAGCATTTTAGTGGAAATCATACTGTCGCATTTCTTGAACTCTTCAACGAACCGACCGATTATAACGGGAAACTTGGCAATCTGTCGTGGGAGCAATGGAAAACGCTCAATGAAGAGTTGATTCAATTAATTCGTTCGTATGACAATCATAGTATTCCGTTGGTTGCTGGTTTCGACTGGGCATACGATCTGACGCCGCTGCATTATGCCCCGATCAATGCAGAAGGCATTGGCTATGTCACGCATCCTTATCCGCACAAACGTACGCCGCCGTATGCACCGAAATGGGAAGAAGATTTTGGATTTGCCGCCAATACATACCCGGTGATAGCAACTGAAATCGGATTTACACTGGGCGACGGTAGCATAAAAGAAAATGGAGACTATGGGAAAGCGATTATCCATTATCTTGAAGGGAAAAACATTAGCTGGATTTGGTGGGTATATGATCCGCAATGGACTCCCAGCATGATTGAATCGTGGAAAACATTTAAATTGACTGATTGTGGCAATTTTTTCGAGAAAGCTGCAAAAGGAGAAGTTGACAAATAGAACAGACGAATTATGTATAAAATGAACTTAACCAAAGGATTCATAAGTTTCTTTTGCCTGTTGTTTTTAGCAACATCATTCTCTTTTGGAGATAGCAGAACAAAAATCAGTAACTCTCCTGCTATCAGGGAGCATTTGCTAATGGATTTTGGTTGGCGTTTTGCTTTTGGGAATTCAATCAATGCCAAAAAGGATTTTAATTTTGGTACAGGCTACTTCTCTTACTTTGCCAAAGCCGGATATGGCGATGGCCCCGCTTCTCCCAATTTTGACGATCACGCATGGAGGTTGCTAAATCTTCCTCACGATTGGGCAGTTGAAATGCCTTTTGATAAAAATGCAGGGTACAGTCACGGATACAAAACAGTTGGCAGAAATTTCCCGGAAACGAGCATCGGCTGGTACCGGAAATCTTTTTTTATTCCTCAATCGGATCTTGGAAAGCGTATTTCCATTCAATTTGACGGAGCATTTCGCAATGCAAAAGTTTTTCTGAATGGATTTTATCTTGGGCAGGAACATTCCGGATATTTGCCTTTTCAATATGACATCACCGATTATTTGAACTATAACGGGGATAACGTAGTGGTGGTACGCGTGGATGCAACGATGGAAGAAGGATGGTATTATGAAGGCGCCGGCATCTATCGCCATGTCTGGTTGAATATCACGGCGCCGCTTCATGTGGCAACGTATGGCACTTTTGTTACTTCCGTTCTTAAAAATCATGCTGCTGATGTCACTGCACGGGCAACGATTGCCAATGATGGACGAAAAGACAGGAGTTTCTGTATTCATCAAACTATTATCGATGCAAATGGCAACATTATTGCATACAAACAAGTGAAAAATCTGAATCTAAAGTCGGGTGATAGCAGGGAATTTTACTGTGTAATGCCTGTCAAAAATCCAAAACTCTGGGATGTGGATTCGCCTTATTTATACAAACTGATCACTACAGTTACTTCCGGCGATTCAATCATGGATCGTTATGAGACGCCATTCGGCATACGAATCGTTCATTTTGACCCGAATAAAGGATTCTTTTTGAATGGCAAACATCTAATTATTAAAGGGACAAACAATCATCAAGATGCAGCAGGAGTTGGAGTTGCGGTTCCTGATGCTATGCAAGTATTTCGCATAAAGCGATTGAAAGAAATGGGCGATAATGCCATTCGTTGTTCCCATAACCCTCCTTCACCAGCCTTTTTAAATGCTTGTGACAGTTTAGGGATGTTGGTGATTGATGAAAATAGGGAAGTAGGGACAAATCCTGAACAACTTCGTCAACTTAAGAAGATGATTTACAGGGATCGAAATCATCCTTGTGTATTCCTTTGGTCATTAGGTAATGAAGAATGGGCTATTGAGGGGAACATCAAAGGGGCACGAGTTATGTCAACCATGCAGGCTTATGCACAACGGTTAGACTCTTCGCGCGCTTTCACTGCTGCAGTGAGCGGTGGTTGGGACAATGGGATCGGAATGGTTACGCAGGTGATGGGCTATAATTACATTGTGCAAGGTAACATTGACGAACACCACGCTAAATTTCCATGGCAATCGGGTATTGGTACAGAGGAAAGCAATACGATTGGCACACGCGGCATTTATGTCACCAATGATTCTACAGCACACATGGCACCTACAAACCGCATGCCTGAAAATGTTGGAACCGAGTCAGGATGGAAATTCTATGCCGCCCGCCCGTTTCTTGCAGGCTTGTGCTATTGGACAGGATTTGATTATCGGGGTGAGCCTACTCCTTATGGCTGGCCGCAGGTTACTTCGCAATATGGCATTGTCGATCTTTGCGGCTTTCCCAAAGATATTTTCTATTATCTTAAATCGTGGTGGGGAAAACAACCTGTTTTACACATTTTTCCCGATTGGAATCAGAAAGGAAAAGAAGGAATTCCAATTCAGGTCATTGCATACAGCAACTGCGATGAAGTAGAACTTTTTTTGAATCATAAAAATCTGGGTCGGAAAACAATGCTGAAAAACTCCCATTTAGAATGGGCGGTAAATTATGAACCCGGGACATTGCTGGCTCTCGGGTTTAAGAATGGGAAAGAAATTATTGCCGACAGCATTCAAACCACCGGAAATCAGGCTGCTATTCAGCTTATCCCTGATCGCTCAACGATCAAAGCAGATGGTGAAGATGTTTCGGTTATTACTGTTCAAGTGAATGATGCCAAAGGTCGATTAGTACCTGATGCAGACAATGAGATATAT
>JAJZHJ010000135.1 GCA_021804525.1 Bacteroidota bacterium
ACCAAACATTCCTGTTTCTTCATCAGCGGTGAATAGCGCTTCAATTGGTCCATGCTCCAAGTTGGTAGCCTGTAGAACTGACATAGTTGCTGCCAATCCGATGCCATTATCGGCTCCCAATGTTGTTTGATTGGCACGAACCCATTCGCCGTCAATGAATGCATCAATGGGGTCTTTCTCAAAATCGTGTGTTGTCGTGGCATTTTTTTGAGGAACCATATCCATGTGTGCCTGAAGGATCACTCCTTTTCGATTTTCCATACCCTTGGTGGCAGGCTTGCGAATGATGACGTTTCCGGCATCGTCAACGAAGGTGGTAAGGTTTAGTTTATTCCCAAAGTCAACTAAAAAATTGGTAATCTCGTCGCGTTTCCCCGACGGACGGGGAATTTGCGTCAAAGAACGAAAGTTTTGCCAAACGGATTGGGGTTCTAATTTTTCTATCTCGCGAGAAGGTGTCATATTATAAAATTTAGGAGGTTGTTGTTGGTTATTTTATGGTGCTAATTTTGTTGTTGAATAAATTGAATGGCTGTTTGAATAATGGTATCGATACCTTTTCCCATATCCGAAGCGGTCATGTCAACATGAATATCAGGTGTAATGCCAAATTCAATCGTGTTCATATTAGCATCGAACATAGGACATGCCGAATAGCGTACCGTCCAACCATTGGGTAATTCGCTACTCATGGGAAGACCTCCTCCTCCGCCTGTTTGATCGCCGATGATGGTCACGTTTGGCAATTCTTTCATTATGGAGACAAACTCGTTGGTAGCGCTGTAACATAGTCTATTGGTAAGAACCACAATGGGTTTTTGTACCCAATTGTCGATCACCGGAACCGTAGAGTAGGGGGTAATGTATTCTGCTTCAGGCGTAGAGAAATCGTTATGACCAGGCCCTGTTTTGTGGCTGATGTATCCGTATTTGACTGTTTGTTTGGTGAAACGAGCGGCAATGTCTGTTGCATAAGTCAATGTCCCGCCACTGTTATCGCGTACATCGATAATCAATCCCGTGCAATTGGAGAGCGAGGCAATGGCATACGAGAGGTTGGTAGCCGTAAAGCCGTACGTGAAATCGGGATAATAGATGTAGCCCACCTTTGTGTTGGGGATAACATTATAATCAAATCCGCCTGCTATGCGGTAATTCTGTCCTAAATAGCGATTACTAAAGAGTATTGTAGAACTGAAATTGTCGGGATAATTCTGAAACCATGCCCAATAGCGTGATTGATTGAATGGTGAGGTGAGATTTACATGTCCGTCTTTCAACTCATTCAGCATGTTTCCGCAAAGATTGAAGAATGTGACATCGTTGAGGGTATCCATGGTTGAAAGCCTATTCTGATAAACGGTTTTGATGGAGTCCCAATTGATGTGTTTTGTCGTAAAGAAGCAGTAATGCTGATCCATGATTGTCCACAAATCATTGAAATTAGTAGTATAATTGTTCAAATTGCTGGGTGTGCTCACCGACATTTGACAAGCGGAGAGGGAAAAAAGCATCAAGGAGATTATTATCCCGTTGACTGATTTCTTTATCGATGTGTGATGCACAATGTTATCGATTAATGTCATGATAATTGCTTGGTACTTTTCGTTTTCCGTGATCAAAGACAGCAAAATTTACGACGGCTCCAATGGAGAAAACAGATTGCATGGTTTCGAAATGAAGCGAGTTGGCATTGTGTTTGTCATAATCATGATAAAATGCAGCGCGTATTGTCCATCTTTTAAGTACAAAATCGGCGGTAAAGGCGTTGTCCATAGCCAAATAATTGGTGAGCGTAGTGAAATGTATGGTGTGCTGCATGTGTCCCAATGTGAACATTTCGTAGTATGATTCGCCATATTGTGGCACGAACATGACACCTACCATAGGCATAGTTAACGCATAGCGTAGCACGACAGGTAATTTCCCAATATGCCAATTGTATTGCGCTATGACCGATGCGTTCAAGCGAGTCGATAGATCGGCGGAATAGGGGTTGTTGCCGTTTGAGAAACTATATTTGTTGGCAAAGAAAACATCCCATACACCTCCTACCAAAAGCTTAAGATGCGGCACCGGACGAAAGTGATAATGAATTCCCACGCCAGGTTGCAGGGCACAATAAAAAATCGAATTAGTGGCGGCAGGATTATGCTCCATCCCGATAGATGCCGTCAATGTCCAATCCAACGAAACATGCGTGGTTTGCAGCGACATATAGTGCATGGATTGATAGTCTGCACGGAAAATAGATCCCGTGTACACGAGTGGCGAGAGGTATTCGTCTAACAAATGAATTTGCCCGTAGCCTAATGTCCACGCGCTACTTGTGGTGGCATTGGGTGTGTCTTGCGACATTCCTTGCCACGACGTCATCATAAACAGGATAGAACCCAACAGATAACCACGCCACATACCTTTGATTTTCGATTAGAAAGCAAATATACGGGAAATTCTGATTATTCAAATGTATTTATTTTATTTCTTACTCTTTGGGCACAAGAAACTCACAACTACGTTCATCATCTTTGGCAAAGGTCATTTTTATTTTTTACCCTTATGCTTGTTGGAGAATTCAATCTAATCTATACCTTTGTATCAACAAAATAGCATCTCGTGTTCTATAGGTCTTTGAGAAAATAAGTCGGAAGTTACGGAAAACAAGAAGTTACAGGAAGTTACAACTGGATTTTTATGGTATTGAACAAGCGATTAAAGTAACCATTATAAAAGAAACAGCAACATGTTGAAAACAATTTTGCTCATTGGCAGCGGAGGTTTTATTGGTAGCGTGGCACGCTTTTATCTGTCAAAAATTAATCTGTACATCCAATTCTTTTCCATCCCGGTTGGGACTTTACTCGTCAATGTATTGGGGTGCTTTATCGTTGGGTTTCTCACAGGGATAGCTGAGCAACGTACTGTTCTGACAGTGGAATGGCGACTCTTTTTGATGGTGGGTTTCTGTGGTGGGTTTACTACTTTTTCTACTTTTGCCAATGAAAACCTGATGTTGTTTCACAACGGACTTTCTTATTCCGTTTTGCTTTATACAGGCTTAAGCATTTTATTGGGATTCACAGCTGTTTATTTAGGTTATAACGCAGGAACTGCACTTTAATCTTTCTTTATGGAAACACATGAAAATAGTGTACTGAAGTTTTATTTAAGTACCACCGATCAAATTGATCATAAATTGTTGTACGAACAGATTGTTCATTTGGCCAAACAAAAAGGTATTTCCGGCGCTACGGTGTATCGCGGGGTGATGGGCTTTGGAAAATCAAGTCATATTCTGAGCGCACGTTTTTGGGAGTTGACCGAAAAACTTCCCGTGATGATCGAATTGATCGATAAAACAGAGTTGTTAGAAAATTTCTATGAAGAAATTGAACCTCTTTTGCTTCAGGTTCCAAAAGGATGCTTAGTCACTATACATCCAATAAACATCAAGTTACATAAATCAGGAGTGAGTTAATTTGTGCTCTTTTCTCTGCTTATATATTCTTCCTTTCTCGTTCATCCGTGTCTAATTTATTCGTTTAAGATCGGATAAAAATTACACACCTGCCTCTTTGCAGACGCTTATGTTGGCAAAACATGTTCATTTCATCAAAAGATTGTCTATCTTTGCAGTCGAATAAAGTGCATGAGCGGGTGTACAACGCTTCGAAGTCACTTTATTTTTACTTGTCCTATTTGGGGTGCCTTAACATAACGGGCTGAGATTATACCCTTTGAACCTGTCCGGGTAATGCCGGGAAGGGAATGAGCATGTATCTTCATCGTTTTTTAAGCCCTCATTTCATTTTGTTAAACACTAAAATAACTGAATGTTATGAGAAAAATGTTGTTTGCTGTCATGGTACAGCTATGCGCGCTATCTCTTTCCGCGCAAAGTGTTGTGAAGGGGAAGGTGATTGATGATCAAGGAGAACCGCTTGCCGGTGCTACCGTGACGTTGAATCACAAACAAGGTCAATATACGGATTCGCATGGTGATTTTCGTTTCAACAACGTGTCGCAATCGCATGTTGAGTTGTCTGCTTCGTTTGTTGGGTACGAGACGGCTAAACAGAATGTAATTGTTCCTTCCGAAACGGTTTTCCGGTTAAAAAAAAGTGCTAAATGGTTGAATGAAGTCACAGTGTCGGCTACACAAGCCACCGCGCAATCGCCGATTGTGTACACCAACCTGACTAAAAAGCAATTGAATCAAAACAATCTTGGACAGGATGTTCCATATCTGCTTTCGTTCACACCTTCGTTTGTGGCAACTTCGGATGCAGGCACCGGCGTGGGATACACCGATTTCCGCATCAGAGGTACCGATGCTTCGCGAATAAACGTCACCATCAATGGGATTCCTTACAATGATGCCGATGAACAGGGAACTTATTGGGTTGACATTCCCGATATTGCCTCTTCGTTGGATAATATTCAGGTGCAGCGCGGTGTAGGAACTTCCACCAATGGTGCCGGCGCTTTTGGGGCTAATATTAATTTGCAAACGGAAAAACCGGCAAACGATCCTTCAGGCGAAGTCAACCTTAGTTATGGTTCTTTCAACACGTTCAAAGGTGATGTGAAAGTAAGCTCCGGCCTGATCAATCATCATTGGGCTATCGACTCGCGTTTCTCTTCCATCTCTTCCAATGGATATATTGATCGGGGTACTGCCCGCTTGTATTCTTATTTCCTGCAGGCGGGATATTATGCTACGAACACTACCGTGAAATTAGTTACATTCGGCGGAAGTGAAAAAACGTACCATGCCTGGGATGGCGTGCCGGCAGATTCGTTAGCAACACATCGCACGTATAATCCCTGTGGATTCATGGGTTTCGATGCCAGCGGTAAAGCGTTGTATTATAAGAATCAAACCGACAATTACCTTCAAACAACCTATCAATTGATCGGGATTCATCATTTTTCGGATGCACTCAGTCTCAATGCGGCTTTGCATTATACGCCGGGATCCGGCTATTATGAAGAGTACATGCAAAACCAGACTCTGAGTCAATATGGGTTAACTCCTTTCACGGTGAATGGCGTCGAAACTACCAACAGTGATTTGGTACGTCAGCAATGGATGACGAACCAGTTTGCAGGAGGTGTTTTTACCCTGAACTATCAGACGGAAAAACTCACAGCGCAAGTGGGT
>JAJZHJ010000136.1 GCA_021804525.1 Bacteroidota bacterium
CTCAAGCAGAAGCCGGATCATGGCTAAACGACTCCGCTCTCCACCGGACAATACTTTGACTTTTTTATCGGCAGCTTCGCCTCCAAACATGAATGCACCCAGAATGTCGCGAATCTTGGTGCGGATATCACCTACCGCCACATCGTCGATGGTTTGAAAAACCGTTTTGTTTTCATCAAGCAGCGCAGCTTGGTTTTGAGCAAAATAGCCTATTTTGACGTTGTGGCCAAGGCGTAACAACCCGGAGTAATCTGTTTCGCTCATGATACATTTTACCAGGGTGGTTTTCCCTTCGCCGTTTTTACCGACAAAAGCCACTTTTTCGCCACGATGAAGAATTAACCCAATATCGTGTAAGATTGTTTTTTCGCCGTAGGTTTTTGTTAAATGTTCTATTTCGAGCGGCAGTGTTCCTGATCGTGGTGCAGGTGGAAATTTCAGATTCAAACGTGACGTGTCTATCTCTTCCACTTCGATGCGTTCGAGTTTGTCAAGTTGTTTGATACGCGATTGCACCTGCACGGCTTTGGTGGCTTTCGATCGGAAGCGGTCGATAAAATCTTCCGTATCCTGAATCATCTTCTGTTGGTTTTCGTAGGCGCGTTGTTGCTGTTCGAGTTGTTCTTTGCGCAATCCGATATATTTGGAGTAGGAGACACGGTAATCGTGAATGTGTCCGAGCGATAATTCGATGGTGCGATTGGATACGTTGTCGAGAAAAGCGCGGTCGTGAGAGACTAACAGCACGGCATGTGCCTGAGATGACAAAAAGTTTTCCAACCATTGAATCGATTCAATGTCTAAATGGTTGGTTGGTTCGTCTAACAACAAAAGATCAGGCTTTCGTAACAAGATTTTTGCCAATTCGATGCGCATACGCCATCCTCCGCTAAATTCATCCACGTGGCGATCGAAATCGGTACGCATGAAGCCTAATCCCATTAAAGTTTTTTCGGCTTCGGCGAGATAGTTTCCACCTCCTATAATATGCAGTTGTTCTGTTTCATGGGTCATTTGTTCAATGAGGTGATGGTATTCATCCGACTGGTGATCGGTTCGGTGCTCCAATGCGTAGGTCAATTGATCAATGGATTGTTGTAATTGCTGAATCTCTTTGAAAGCCGTTTCGGTTTCTTCCATCACGGTTAAATGTCCGGCTGGCAAGAGTTGTTGAGGCAGATAACCAATGGTCACATCGGACGATTTTACGATTCGTCCTGACGACGGGGTTTGTTCTCCCGCAAAAATGCTAAGCAACGTTGTTTTTCCGGCACCGTTTTTCCCTACTAAGGCAATGCGATCTTTGGGATTGATTAAAAAAGAAATGGAATCAAAGAGGGTGAATCCGCCAAATTCGACGGTAAGTTGTTCGGCTGAAATCATCTGTCGTTGGAGTACAAATTAAGATATGGTTTCCTCAGGCAAGTATCGTCACAGGGTTGCATAACAAGGAGCAATCAGTCTGTTTGCTTGCGTGATTCATCGTTTTGTTGACAAAGGTACGGTTTTTGCAAAGAGCCGCCAAATGAGGAGGAAGCGATCTGCAGAACAACAATTTTTGTCTTTCTATATGTTGATATTCTGTTCATAAAAAGCATTTGGCAGTTTCAAACTGATGGCTTAACTTTGTCTTTTAGAAAATCGAATGTGACATTGCGATTTTTGATGCAAAGACGTTCAAGATCACACTAATAAATATTTTTTCATTATGAGATTTGTTGCTTCAAGTACTGCTTTATTAAGCCATTTACAAGCTGTTAGTCGCGTTATCAACTCTAAGAATACCATGGCGATTCTTGACAGCTTTTTGTTTCAAATTGAGGGAACTGTTTTGAAAATTACTGCTTCCGATTTGGAAACAACCATGATTACCTCCATGGATATTGCGGATGTGGAAGGTGAAGGGAGTGTCGCTGTAACTGCCAAATTATTGTTAGACACGTTACGTGAATTTTCGGAACAGCCTTTGACATTCGATATTGATGATGAAAACCTGGCAATGGTGATTTATTCAGACAACGGGCAATATAATTTCATCGGCCAAAATGGCGATGATTATCCGCGTTTGCCCATGATGCCTGAATCAACAAGTAAGATGACATTGAACATTGCAACGCTCAATGACAGTATTCAATCCACCTTTTTTGCAACGGGTGATGATGAACTTCGTCCTGTAATGAATGGCATCTTTTTCGATATTACACCTGAGAAAATGACTGTGGTTGCAACCGATGCGCATAAATTGGTTCGTTTTCAGAATGAAGAAGCACGTGGAGATAGCGCTTATTCCTTTATTTTAGCCAAAAAGGCAGCTAACATGCTGCGTAATGTTTTGCCAAAAGAAAGTGGCGAAGTATTGATTCGTTTTGATGACAAAAATATTTGCTTCACGTTGCCAACTTATACCTTGTATGCTCGCCAGATTGAAGGCCGTTATCCCAATTATTCGGCCGTTATTCCTATGAATAATCCTTACAAAGTGATTGTTGATCGTATTTTATTGCTCAATGCGGTGAAGCGTGTTTCTGTCTTTTCGAACCAAGGCACAAGTTTGATCAAATTGCATATAGAGAATGATCAAATAGTGATTTCAGCACAAGATATTGACTTTTCGATTTCTGCTGAAGAGACTATTCGTTGCCAATACGAAGGTGAACCGTTGTCGATTGGGTTCAAATCGTCATTTCTAATTGATATCATTAATAACTTGGCTTCGGAGTCGATTGTTTTAGAACTTTCCGATCCATCGCGTGCCGGTATTTTCTTGCCATTTGAACAATCGGAAGGCGAAAATATCTTAATGTTATTGATGCCTATGTTATTGAATAATTAATAATTATCTATTCATTTTTAATCAGAGGTCATTTGAATAAATGGCCTTTTTTTCAATCCCAAGTACACGTATGAAAAAGCAGATTTTTTTAGCAGGTCTTTTTTTGACAATCTTTTCCTATGGTTTTTCACTATCTGCTCAAACGGGCGAAGTGAGAATGATCAATGCCGCACAGTTCAAACAGTTAGTTTGGAATTACGATAAAAGTTCTTCGGTACATTTGGAATCGAAGTTACCTGTCATCGTCGATTTTTTTGCTACATGGTGCCCTCCGTGTAAACGGTTATCTCCATTAGTCGATCAATTACAGCGTGAATTCAGAGGAAAAGTGGTGATTTATCGTGTCGATGTGGATAAGGATGCCGCATTAACTCAACGTATGGGAATTCAAGCGATGCCTACGCTTATCTTCTTCAGCAAAAATAATACAAAATACTCATCGGTTGGATTTCTGGACTATCCTGAGCTAAAACAGATGGCCATTACGAAACTGTCGCTCAGAAAATAAAAATTCTCTATTCGGGTTCATGGTAATTCGTCCGCAGCAACTTGCTATCGAAGCGTATGATTATCCATTGCCGGATGAGCGGATTGCGAAGTTTCCGTTACAACAACGGGATGCTTCGCAGTTACTTGTGTACCGGGAAGGGGAAATCGATCGAACAATTTTTCGTTCATTGCCTGATTATTTGCCGGCTAACTCGCTGTTAGTGCGCAATAATACGCGGGTAGTGCAAGCGCGTCTTATTTTTTTCAAGGAGACGGGAGCCCGCATCGAATTATTTTGTTTAGAACCTTTTTCTCCATCAGATTATGCTCTGATGTTTCAGCAAACAGGTTCATGCGAATGGATTGGGTTGATAGGTAATGCCAAGAAATGGAAAGAGGGTGTTTTGACGCGATCCTTTGAGATTGATGGACGTCGTTTTACACTGAAGGCATCTCGTATTTCTTCGCAGGGAATGTCGCATGTTTTACGATTTGAATGGGATGCATCCATCACGTTTGCTTCTCTTTTAGAAATAGTCGGCGAATTGCCCATTCCTCCTTATCTCAATCGCGATGCGCAACCATCAGATAAAGAAACCTATCAAACAGTTTATGCCAAAATAGAAGGTTCGGTGGCTGCTCCAACGGCAGGGCTGCATTTTACGGATTCCGTATTGGCTGGTTTGCATGTAAAAGGGATGGAATGGGTGGATGTCACGTTGCATGTGGGTGCGGGTACGTTCCAACCTGTCAAGTCGGCGGTCATGCTCGATCATGAAATGCACACGGAAAGTATAGCAGTCAGTCGTGCTGTGATTCAGCGTTTGTTGACTCATGATGCGTCGATTATTGCGGTAGGAACTACATCGGTACGCACGCTTGAAAGTCTCTATTTTCTGGGGAAACAGCTGCTTTTAGACGAGGCTGCATGTAATTTTCATGTGCATCAATGGATGCCTTATGAAAATACTCAGTTCAATCCTTCTCCTCAGGAAGCTTTGAAAGCATTGCTCGATTATTTAGATCGAAACGGGTTGAATGAGCTGCATGCTGCTACACAAATTTTGATTGCGCCAGGTTATACGTTTCGTTTGGTGGATGGGTTGATTACCAATTTTCATCAACCACGCAGCACATTGTTATTGCTGATTGCAGCTTTTGTAGGTGCCGATTGGCGGCGCATTTACGACTATGCATTGCAAAACAACTTTCGGTTTTTGAGCTATGGCGATAGTTCGCTGCTTTTGCCAAAAAACAAGTAAAAATGAAATACTATTTAGGGTGTTAGTTTGAATATTCAGTTATGAACGAAAAAGGATCAATATATAGCTTGAATGGTGATAAAGCATCTGCTGTTTCATCTCGGGTCACACAATCAGTTACGGATAAATTGTCTTTGAATGACATGATGAACCATTTTGGAGTGACTTTGTCCGATTTGCAGACAGTGATGAAAGCTGCCATGTTAACTGGTGGAGAGTTCGCAGACTTGTTTTTTGAGCACACTTTCGACTCTTTGCTGAATTTACGTGATGGTGAAGTGAATACGGTTTCTGCCAACATTGATTTCGGGGTGGGAGTCCGGGTTGTCAAAGGAGATCAGACGGGTTATGCTTACACTGAAAACGTAGCGTTGGAAGATATGCTAAAAGCAGCCAGAACGGCTTCCCGAATTGTATTAGAATCGAGACATAATGATGCAGTAGGATTGTCTCCGACAACGCGGAGAACGTCTTATTACCCGCTGATTGGCTCGTGGGAGGACGCCGGTGTGGAATTGAAACGACCTTTTTTACAAAAACTGAATGATCGTATTTTTAGTTTGAGTGATTGGGT
>JAJZHJ010000137.1 GCA_021804525.1 Bacteroidota bacterium
AAGTTGAGTTGATAATATTCACGGGGAGACCTCATGTCATCCCCGTGAATTTAAGCTATGTTTATGACACACGCTATTGCTTGTCATATATTTTTCCGAGTACCGAAAAACGACTGTCGTTTGTTGCCTGTATGGCTATTGATCCTGTTTTGATCCACATAGTGGAAGGATTCGGAACATTAGGTGCAGCAGCAGGCCATTCGGGAAGACCTTTTCCATTAGGATTGCCGGTCTTGATGAAATTGGCAAAATAGTCTTCCATCGTATCGGATACTGCATAATCCTTTTTTCTCCAGGCATACCAGGGAGAAAGATAGAGATTTCCCAGGCAATATTCAATTTCCTGTGAGTGGGCAGCACCAATAGCTTTTGGCATGGGAGGTTCATTTCCGCTCTTCTTCATCACACCACCTGCCAGTCCGGGAGTCAGGTTTGAATTCGTTAGCGGAGGTCTCGGATTGTCGAACCAATAGCGATAGACAGGTTGTGTACTGTTATCCCTCTGAAGATCAAACCACTTCCAGGTGCTGTAAACAATAAATCCGTCGGAAGCCAGATCGGTAGCCGAACGTTCTACTTCTGTTGCATTAGCATGAGGATATGCCTTCAGTATCTGGTTATAATTCTGCGGGAATGCGGCTTTCACCTGGCGAATGAAATTTTGTGTCGTGTAGGGTTTCCCGGCCATAAATGCCATTCCCGTCATCTCGGCGGAATTCCAACCCACCAACAAAGGAACCTGGGCCTGTTCTTTTGCTTCATAAATAGCCGGCAATGGTTTTGGCAGAAAATATCCATCAATACATGCTGGGAAACCAAATCGTTTGGATTGTACGTAAAGATCAAACAGTTTTTTAGCGCTGAGGGCACGTAACTCTTTTAATGCAGGATAACCGATCTGTTTGGCAAAAGCTTCGCCTTCTTTTTCGGCCTGTGCCAGCGGTACAGGAGCCATCGTCGGATTAATGGCTGCTCCGCTTTCGCCGATAGCGCCTGCAATCAATCCTTTCGACAGCGGAGATGCCATTTGTTCACTCACGGAAATGGAACCGGCTGATTCTCCACCAATGGTTATTTTATTGGGATCGCCACCAAAAGCGGCAATGTTTTGATGTACCCATTTCAATGCTGCATTCTGATCGAGCAGGCCGTAGTTGCCGGAAGCTTTGTATGACGCTTCTGCACTTAGTTGGGGATCGGCAAAGAAACCAAAGATATCCAACCGATAATTAGCCGTCACGACTACGATTCCTTTTTGAGCCAGACTGGCACCGTCGTAACGAGGTTCGTCGCTACTGCCGGCAACAAAACCTCCTCCATAGAAATAAACCAGGACAGGCAATCCTTTAGCACTCTTTTTAGTTGGTGTCCACACATTCAGGTAAAGACAATCTTCGCTCATGGAATCGGAACGAAAATGCATATCTCCGAATACATTTGCCTGCATTGGCCTTGGGCCGAATTTATTAGCTTCGCGTACTCCTTTCCAGTTATCAACAGGCTGCGGAGCCTTCCACCGGAGATCGCCTACAGGCGGTTTGGCAAAAGGGATTCCTAAAAATTCCAATACTCCTGTCGTACTATCCTGTTTCCCTTCCAGGATTCCATTGGCAATCTTTACCCTTGGCGACAGATCTTGTCTCTTCTGCGATGTACAGGAATACATCATGAAGCAGACACTTAACGTCAGAAATGCAAGTTTCTTCATGTCTTTACAATCTACAGGGTTAATAATTCAATGATTAATTTATATAACAGCACATATCCAGCTTTTTTTCAGCATAGAAAATCGTTATTTCCAACCAAAATATTTTTTGATATAGGCAATCCACAGCAAATATCCTTTCCGGTTCATGTGTAAACCGTCAGGGCCGAAGATGTCGGGCCGCAAATGCTCCTGTGCATCAAACATCTGACTGCTGACATCAATAAAACCTGTATTGCGGAAGTGCGATAGATTCCGCTTAAGAGCAAGATTTGTGGAGTTTTGCATGGGAATCAGCTTCTCACGTGCAAGAGAAGGTTTGATCGAAAGAAAATAGATTTTCGTTGCCGGTAGTTTCTTCTGCACCATACGAATAAACGAATCGCATTGCGCAATAAATATGGTAGGTGCAACTCCTTCGGCAAGATCGTTATCACCTTCATAAACAACAATAGCTGACGGTTTATAAGGAAATACAATATCGTTGATATAGAAATTCAGCGCTTTCATGTTCGAGCCACCAAATCCCCGTTGAATAATGGTATGTCCTTTGAAATCATCAGGCAGTCCCTTCCATAACCGGATGGATGAGCTTCCGGCGAACAGAACAGCGCCTGATGGTGGAAAATGAGCCGAATCGGCTTTCATAAAATGATTAATTTCAGACTCAAATCCTACGGGAGTTTTACCCGATAAGTAATAAGCGGGAGTTTTTGGATGGGCAGACAAAAACATGGCACTGGCGATGCAGATAAGGCTAACAAGGTAAATTCGCTTCATAAAGTAATGGGTTAAGGTTATTGTGTATATCATTTGATTCTGAACACCCTCCAAAGGTCTTACATTTTTCTGTAAAATCCAACGGTTTGAATGTTTTATTTTAAATCCAAAAAGGCTTGGCAACGAACAATATGAACGGTAAGCTACAAGCAATAATCACACAGATAGATCGTCAGTAGCACCACAAAATATGGATCAGCTAGGCTATAAAATATCTCAGAAAGTGATTTCACGCTGGTAAGAGCCGATATAAGGGTTTCCCAAAATCCGTTGCTTCGTGCAATTCAGAGCAAAACAGAAACTTGTGCTGAAAAATCAGGTGAATGTTTCAGCTCCATCAAATGAAAAGCGCATGATATGGTTTTCATGATTTGGTTTCACTGTGTGTGTTTAATGAAATATGGGAATAGGGTTCTTTTGAATGCAAGATGGTTTTCTACTATTCCCCGCTTACTTATGTTGCCGGAACAGCCATTCCATCATCAATGGATCGCTGTAAGCAGCCAACCAGGAGAAATGGCCTACTTGGGGATAGAAGGTAAAGCCGGGATGTGCACCTGCTTTTGTTAATGCGTTAACCATATCGAGCGAATACTCGGGATTTACGGCAGCATCTTCGGCCCCTTGAAAAATCCATATCGGCATGTGTGCTATGGAGGCAACCCGTGAGGTGTCACCTGCTCCGCATACCGGAACTGCGGCAGCAAAAAGATGCGGATATCGTTCAATAATGTCATACGTTCCATAGCCACCCATGGAAAGACCGGTGATGTAAACGCGGTTCGAGTCAATGGGCAAAGTTTTCATCAGTTGATGAATGAGTTGAATGACAAGCTGCATCGGCATGGAAGGAACTGCTCGCAAGCTAAGTTGATGTGTAATGCTGTCTTCGCTGAAATTGGACCATTCCTGATGAACAGGGCATTGTGGTGCAACAACAATAGCCGGATGAAGAATCATGGCCTGATCGGTTGCAAAATTCATAACTCCCCATTTTAACTGCGCTTTGTTGTCGCTTCCACGTTCGCCCGAACCATGTAAAAAGATGACAAGCGGGTATCTTCGTAGCGTGTCATAGTCAGGGAAAAGCATCCGGTAATTAAGCGAGTCGCCTTTATCGCTGACATACGTATTAAAACTGAAACGGGATGTTTGTGCAACGGTGACCGAAGTACCTACACTCAAAAGTAACAAAGTACTCAAAAGAATGATGCGTGGTTTTGAAGTTTTCATGTGGACATGTTTAAAATGGATATCCTATTTCGCCCTTACTGTTCATTTGTCGGTTCTTGTAGAAAATTGGCAGAATCGCTGAGACTTGCATATAAATCTTTGTATCGTTGGTTATGTTGATGATTTAGCCACCAGGGCATCGAAAGAAGGAATAAGCATAAAACGATTAAAAATGGTAACATCTCATGTCCCCAGATAGAGTTTTTAAGATCGGTGAGATAACCGTAAAATATGCCACCGGCACAAAGATAAAAAAAGAGAAGATACGATACAAAATCAACTCTTTTGATCCGGTTCAGTTTTTCACGAAAGAAAGATGTCGATTCTTTCATGGACATCATATCGGCTGTTTTTATAAAAACGATAAACCTGTTGATTTCCGACATCGTTTTAATGAATATGAATAATCCGGCCAACAAAAGTGGAATAATCGTACTGGTTGACAGATGTACCCCAAGATATGCAAATGCGTATATCATCAATCCTAAATATAATATCAAAGATATTGCATAAAGAAGACTTTTCAATTTTAAGTCTGTAACTACTCTGGCAATTATTGTGCTATGTTTCATTCGGATGAGCTCTCCCATGTTTACGTTAGGATACTTTTCTGTTTGATGATTTTTGTGCACGTCATGCCAAATCGATTTCAAATCATTTGTGTTCATCTCCCAATATTTTAATCAGTTTGTTTTTGATTCTGGTAATTTTGACACCTGTGTTGCTTTCCGACATGCCTGTTATTGCTGCAATTTCTTTGTATTCATATTCTTCTAAATATAAAATGATAATTGCCTTTTCCACTTCGGATAATTGATTAATAGCCTGATATAACTTATCTCTATTCTCTGACTCGACATCATCGGTTTCAGGGATGGTATATTCATTTTTCGATAATTCAATATATTTTAGTTGAATGTGTTCTTTGCGAATGAGATCAATCGCTGTATTCAAAGCAACTCTGAAAAGCCACGTGGAGATAGTTGATTGTTGATTAAACCCTGGATATGCTTTCCACAGCCGTATCAGCATCTCCTGATAGTAATCTTCCTTATATGGATTTCTATAGAAATAAATATTACAGATTTTATGCAATATCCCCTGATGTTTCTCAATGATTTCTATAAACTCTTTTTCCACCTTCTGATAGATTTTAATGAGTTAGTCGAATATTGCGAGCCAAATATTACAAATCGGGAAATTTATTTAGTCAAAGATAGGATGTTTGCTTCATGGTTGTTTTATCACAAAGATTTTCTTACAACAAAGCACTTTGCCTTTGATTCTCTTTTTCGCAAAAGGTTCAAGTTTGAACTAAAATCAAAGGGATATCTTCACTATCCAAGTGAATGCAACACTGTTGCATTTGTATAATGGACTGTAGGTTTGCAAAAAAAAGATATTCAAGAGATGCTCA
>JAJZHJ010000138.1 GCA_021804525.1 Bacteroidota bacterium
CGGCCACGTACCGTCACCAACAGGCATTGGTTCACTGGGGTCAGGTAACCAACCAAAATTGGGATCGCCTGGATTATTATCATATTGTCCTTGTGTTCCAGTATTATTTCCGCTTGTATTTGAATTGCCTTGTCCGTTTACAGCCGTTACTAAGTTGCTTTGAGGAAACCCAACTGCAAACAAGGCAAATCCACCGGCTGAAGAGACGCTGCCACCGGCTGAAGAACCACCTCCCGAACTGCCGCCACTGCTACTCACACTGCCACTGCTGCCGAGTGCAACATTGCTTGCAAACTGAAAGGATAATCCAGAAGATGCTTGCGGGGAAGGCGTAGAGGAACCACCCGACATGGATGAGCCTGAGGATGGTGAAAAATTCCACATGGAAGATGAATTGCCTCCTCCGTTGTTAGTTACAGCAGGGTGGTGCGTGGTGACGATGCCTGTGTTTTGATTAAATTCGTTGTAATGATACAATTGACCTGCTTCTCCACCCTGAATTGTAATGGGGGTTGGTGTGCTCGATCCTCCCATGAAAAGACTTTTCAAAAAACGAATAAAAGGAGAAGGAGATTGATCGCCTTTATATATCACAGAATAGCCATTCATACTGCTTAGTAGAAACAACAGCAGAATAAAACAGAATCGATATTTAAGAAGCAACTTCATTAATGTTACAAGAAACAATTTTGTCTTGTGTAAAATGTCTGATTAGTAGTAATTTGTCGTAATATGCATAGTCACAAAGGTTCTTGCTATTGGAGTAACTTTATGCTGTGCTAATATACAACTAAACTCTAAATAATTCACAAAGGTAATCCTTTTATGAGGAAGTTTCAAATGTAAAAATGTTTTTGACTTCTTTATGTCAATCAAATAAAGAAAAAAATCAGTCTCAGTATTTTATTCAAAAACAGTTTCAAACGAATCATGCAGCTTGTTGGAAAAGTCGTAAATATACAATAGCTTTGCACAGAAATAGAGAAACGGCACACCATCTAAACCTGAGTTCTAAAATCAATTCACCATGCTATCAAGACAACCCATGCTGAAAGGAGTGATCCTCATCGTAGGATTATTATTGATAAGTTGCGGAAATTCCGATCAACAAAAGGCACAGAACTATCTCAACAAAGCACAACTGTTTTATAATCAAAGTCATTATAATCAAGCTAAACTTGCTTTAGACAGCATTAGTATCCTTTTCCCACAGTTAATTCCTATGCGTCAAAAGGCGGATACGTTGATGTACCGAATTGAACTGCAAGAGGCTATACGAAATTTGCATTATGCTGACAGCGTTTTGGTGGTGAAGCAGCACATTGTCGATTCATTGGCGCATCCATTTTCCTACACCAAAGACACGAAATACGATGAGATTGGGCAGTACACGTATAAGGCTCAGCAAACCACAGCCGATGCCACACGCACCTTTCTGAAACCTACCATTGATGAAAACGGAGTGCTAACGATCATGAGCATCTATTGCGGTGCTCCAGTCGGCCATACCACGGTGAAAGCTTCCACTAACGGTGTGTTTGCCGAAACGCTCCCTGCTGCAAAAGGTGACTGTTTCAGCTATTCAAATCTGGGAAAAACATGGGAAAATGTGAATTTTACAGGGAAAGCCATCAACGGATTAGTGACTTTTATTGGCAACAATGTGAAATTACCTATCACCATTTCATTGGAAGGTGGAAAACGAACGGTAACTTATCTGATGCAACTTAAAGATAAAGAGGCTATTGAGCATTCATATTATTTATCGGAAGCACTAAAAGAAGTGCGACAATTAAAGTTGAGTTCGTTGCAAGCAAAACAAACCATCATTATTACAAGCGGACATCTTCATTTGGATATTAACACGGAACTTCACACGAACAGTCCCGAACAACGCTAATATTGACAGATGCACGTAACGATTGCATTACTTTCCGTCGTAGTTAAATTTATTGACATGATAGAGAGAAGGGAACATTTTTATCCATGCAACCACCACTGCGATAGTGCCAATGCCTCCCAAAACGGCTGCCGGCATTGCTCCAAACCATGATGCGGTAATCCCCGATTCGAACTCTCCAAGTTGGTTAGATGTGCCAATAAAGAGTTGGGTTATAGAATTTACTCGTCCTCTCATGGCATCAGGTGTGCCAAGCTGCACAAGTGTTGATCGTATGACAACGCTAATCACATCGGAGGCTCCAAGTATGATTAATGCAACAAATGATACGATGAAAGAAGTTGAAACAGCGAAAATAAGCGTACTAATACCAAAAACGAGAACAGCGATAAACATGGATCGTCCCACTGCATGATTTATCGGACGTCTTGCAAGATACAAAGACACAATCATTGCTCCTATAGCTGGAGCTGATCTCAGCATTCCAAGTCCAAATGAGCCGATTTTGAGAATTGAAGCAGCATATATAGGGAGTAGGGCTGTTGCGCCGCCAAACAATACGGCAAAGAGATCAAGGGAAATAGCTCCCAGTATTATAGATCTTGCCTTAATGAAAGATATTCCCATAAGAAGTGACTTTGTTGTTATGGATTCCCGCTGTTCTTTTTTATGTGTTACCTTGATGAACAAAATAAGAATGGTTGAAACGAAGGCGAATGATCCGGAAATTGCATACACAACTACAGGACTAAGTAAATAGAGAATGCCTCCTAAAGCTGGGCCAACAATAGTTGCCACTTGAGTCAGTGATGAAACACCTGCGGTAGCTTGAACAAATGCCTCTTTCGATACAATGTTAGGCAAGAGAGATCGAATGGCAGGGCCTTGAAACGCGTTTGCAGTTCCAAGCAAAAAGACAATGCTTAAAATCCATTCTTTACTGATCCAGCCCATACCACTGCTGACAGCCAAAAAGACAAATACTAATGTCAAAAGTGCTTGACTAAAACAGACAATGAATTTGCGGTTGAAACGATCGGCCACCATCCCCACGATCAGTGTAAACAATAACATGGGTATAAATTGAAATAATCCAACAAGCCCTAAGTCAAACGCTGAATGCGTAAGAGAATACATCTGCCAGCCAATGGCTACAGCGGTCATCTGAAAAACAAACGTACTGAAAACCCGAACTATAAGAAAAATGGTGAGCGATTTGTTTCTGGAAAACACAGATAATTTAAGCGATTGCATCATGCATCAACATTGAATCAATGACGATTCATCTTAGCAGCCAATAACGTGTTTTTCAACAATTCAACCCGTGTCATTGGTCCGACACCACCCGGCACAGGGGTAATGAAAGAACATTTCGGGGCCACTTCGTCAAACTTAACATCGCCGGTAAGTTTCCATCCGCTTTTTGTTAGTGTGGAAGGAACGCGGGTTGTCCCCACGTCAATGACTACTGCGCCGGCTTTCACCATGTCAGCTTTTACAAATTCAGGTTGGCCGATAGCGGCAATAAGAATATCGGCCTGACGGCATATTTCGGCAATGTTCTTTGATCGGCTGTGGCATACGGTCACGGTAGCATCGCCCGGATAGTTTTTTTGCATCATCAATCCTGCAACCGGTTTCCCGACAATGTTGCTGCGCCCGATGACGACGCAATGTTTGCCGCTTGTTTCAATCTTATAGCGTTTCAGTAATTCCAAAATTCCGGCAGGTGTTGCCGAAACCAGCGAAGGGAGTCCAATTAAGGTGCGTCCCATGTTAATCGGATGGAATCCATCCACGTCTTTATTCGGGTCTATGGCTTCGATGATTCTTTGTTCGTCAATATGCTTAGGCAAAGGAAGCTGCACAATAAAACCGGTAACCGAAGCATCTCGATTTAGCCGATCGATGGTACCTAACAGTTCTTCTTCCGTCACATTGTCTTCATAACGAATTAATGACGATTGGAACCCCACCTCCTGGCAATCGGTTATTTTACTTGCCACATAGGTTTCGCTACCACCATCGTGGCCCACTAAAATGGCGACTAAGTGAGGCGCCGTTTCGCCATTTGCTTTCATGGCAAGCACTTCCTGTGCAATTTCTTGTTTGATTTGCGCTGAAATCAATTTTCCATCAATAAGCTGCATAATGATATGAGGATTTAATTAAACATTCAGAAAACAAAAAAGACCGATTGAATTCAGATTCGAAGCGGTCTTGTAAAAGTAACACAAGCAAACAATCGATTAGTATTGTTCTTTTGAGTTTGGAAAATCGCCCGATTTCACATCGTTTGAGTAATGCTGCACTGCGTCAAACATAATGGTGTGCAAATCGGCATAGCGTCGTAAAAAACGGGGTGAAAAACCGTTGGTCATTCCCAACATATCGTGAATAACCAGCACTTGTCCATCCACCTGACTGCCTGCACCAATGCCGATGATGGGAATCTTAAGTTCCGAAGCCACTTGCGCTGCGAGGGTTGCCGGAATCTTTTCCAACACAATGGCTGAGCAACCCACCTCTTCGAGCAGGTGTGCATCGGATACCAAACGTTTTGCTTCTTGCTCTTCCCTTGCACGAACAGTGTATGTGCCAAACTTATTGATAGATTGAGGGGTTAATCCCAAATGTCCCATGATGGGTATGCCGGCAGAAAGAATTCGTTTCACGGAATCTAAAATCTCTTCGCCACCTTCCAGTTTCAAACAATCGGCGCCGGTTTCTTTCATAATGCGAATGGCTGATGCCAAGGCAAGTGTAGAGTTTCCCTGATAAGAACCAAAAGGCATGTCCACTGCAACCAAGGCTCTTTCCACAGCTTTCATTACCGAACGCCCATGATAGATCATTTCGTCGAGTGTCATAGGCAACGTAGTAATGTTGCCTGCAATCACGTTCGAAGCCGAATCACCCACTAAAATCACGTCAATTCCGGCTTGATCAACGATCTTGGCCATGGTGTAATCGTACGCCGTCAACATGGAAATTTTTTCCCCACGCTCTTTCATCTCAAAAAGACGATGTGTAGTCACTTTTCGAATCGGTTCCGCAACATGTACAGACATAAAAAATAAGTATTATAATGAGCTGCAAAGGTACAACAGAAAGTAAGATTGTCGAATGAAATCTCAGCAATTTTCATTGAAATATATTCCAAAAAGATAAATTCTCATGGAACAAGCCCTGGCAATTTATGAAGTAAGAAATTGATTGTTAGTTGCTATTGTT
>JAJZHJ010000139.1 GCA_021804525.1 Bacteroidota bacterium
CAAAGACTGTGAGTATGTCTCCATTCAAAAAGGATTGTTTAATTTGACGCAATGGCTTGGGGGCGCTAATATTGACAAAGAAACAAAAGAGGTGTTGTCACGCATCAAGACGATGAAGATTCTAACTATTAATCTTGATAATAAAGCTGCATTACGACGGAACTTTCAAGTGGAATTAGATAAAGTTCTAACGAGAGGCAATTTTGAAAAAATGATGGTAACACGAAATAAAACTGATCATTCAACAGTTTATGGTTCAACTGATACAAATAATGGTTCCGAATTAATTATTGTGGCTCAGAATGATGATCAATTGAGTCTCATTATTATGAAAGGAAATTTAACACACGACGATTTAGAAAAAATAGCAAAATAACAGACAGTGCTTTTACAACTTGATTTTTTTCATCTTTTTTTACCTGAAATTGATTACTTTTGCCGGTGTTTGTGAAAATACCGGCAAAGCTTTTTTATAAGCAAGCATGTAAAAAATCACCCCATCAAAAATTTGATGTGAAACGAGCATGTAAATTATTTACATTCAAGAGTATGATAATGTTTTTATGCGAGTTCCATACATCCTTAATGTTAGAAAATAAAATGCACGTATGAAAATTGTAATCATAAAATATAATGCAGGCAATATTCGTTCTGTCCTTTTTGCCTTAGAGCGTCTTGGCTATCATGCCGTGGTAAGTGACGACCCTGGTTTAATCAGTAAGGCTGACAAAGTGATATTTCCAGGAGTAGGAGAAGCTTCTTCTGCGATGAGTTATTTACATGAACACGGATTAGCGCAAGTGATCCAGTCGCTAAAACAACCTGTTTTGGGCATTTGTTTAGGAATGCAGTTGTTGTGTAATTTTTCAGAGGAGAATCAAACCGACTGCTTAAACATCATTAATCGACCTATACGGCAATTCCCTCAGTTAGGCTTAAAAATTCCACAAATTGGCTGGAACGATATTTTTGGGTTGAAAGGGCCTCTTTTCAATCAAGTTCCTGAACATAGTTACGTCTATTTTGTACATAGTTTCTATGCTCCATTGAGTGAGTACACGCTGGCTTCTGTTGAATATATGATTCCTTACAGCTCTGCTTTACAGAACGATAATTTCTTTGCAGTGCAGTTCCATCCAGAAAAATCAGGAAAAGTCGGCGAACAAATACTAACTAATTTTTTAAACATGTAGGTGTTTGGCTTAAATGCCGGAACGTTCTTTGAGGTAACTTACTTGTTTATTCCAAAGCAATGCGACATCCATTTTTTCCTCAGGAGTGGAAAAGTCAGTTATAATGAGAGCGATACCAGGAACTAAATCGTCCACGATGAGTTTAAATTCAAAGTATGTATGCTCAGTATCGTCTAACCATCGAAATCGAATAAAAGATCCATTATGCAGTTGTATCATTTCAGCTTGTTGACTGTGATCTCCCCAGGTAAAATTATACAAACGCCCTTCTACCTGCACTTTGTCGGCAAACCAATCAGCTAAGCCACTTGCGGTACTTATGTTGTTCCACAGAACATTAAATGAAATGTTCGAGAATACATATTCTAACTGAATTTTTTCTTTCTTCATGGCCTCCTTCATTAGTGGCGCAAAATAGGTATTTTAATTCATCTTTGCAAGTTTTGCATGACAATTTTGGTGCTCTGATTTTTTATTTATTTCTTCAGTGCATTGTTTTTTAATTCTTTATGTAAAAAATTGATGGTGAATGTCATGGCAGTGTCAAACCACGGATGAAACAGCCAAAATGTGTGCGGTGTGTCAGGTATTTCGTGTGTTTCATTGTAAATTCTAAATTGATTGAGTTTTACAATCATTTCATTTCTACCGGCGTGCATACGGGTAAGACTGCTATTAATAAAAAGAATCGGTGCGCTTTTGGCATTGACATGTGTCAGGGCAGATGCTTGTATCGCCGGAGTTGGATCGACAGTCATGGGAGCTCCAAACCAACGAGTCGCAGCTGATAGTTTGCCTGGTTCATCGTGCCCTTCTCCCGAACCATGACCAATGAAAGCCAAGATACCATCCATGTCGACCACAGCATTAACACGAACTGAATAGTGCGCATATGCGGGAGTCGCAAATGCAGGGTATGGAGCGTTTATGCTTCCAATGAGTGCTGCAAGTTGACCTCCTGCCGATGTTCCCAAAATAGCTATTTTGTTTGCGTCAAAGTGAAATCGTTTTGCAGAGGCCCGTATCCAACGTAATGCCGTTTCTACATCTTGTATGGCAGCTGGATATTTAGCTTCCGGTGACATGCGATATTCCGGACAAACAGTGGCAAATCCATGACGCGCTAATTCATATGCAATAGTTCGATCCATACTTTGATTGCCTGAACTCCAACCACCGGCATGTACAATGAGAACAACAGGTTGTTTCTCAGATGCTACCCACTTGGGTTGTGCTACATCGAGATGAAGTTTTCTTGCTCCATAATGTGTGTAAGTGATATTGTTTTCAATTATCAACCCCGTTGTATCGCCTACACCTACCACAGAGATAAAAGGATATTTTTTGTGGTTCTGAATCCATTCATGAGTAACAGAATAGGAGGTATCAATGGGTATATTGATCTCTTTGTATGTGTATTGTGCAAACGCAGAATTGAAAAGAAAGCAACAGGCACCTGTCAGTAAAACGTTCTTTATTGTTATCATAGCGGGTATTGTTCACATTATTACAAGTAGGACATTTTTAGCATGCAATGATACGCTTTTTTTTCAAAAGAAAGTGTGACGCGGTAAGATTGAATGACGTGTTATATCCGATGTTTTTCTAAAAATAACTGAAAGCCAAAAACATCGGTCGTATTCTGACGTTCAATGCCTATCTTTGTACCAATTTTCATACATAATAAACAGCAATAAAATGACAATTGAAGAAAACAAAATGGTTTCAGTTACTTACGACTTGTATGTAGGTGGTAGTGAGGAAGAACCAGAATTAATGGAACAAGCGACTGCACAGAATCCGTTGACCTTTTGCTTTGGTATAGGAATGATGTTGGCCGAGTTCGAACAAAATTTACGCGGTTTGAAAATCAACGATACGTTTGATTTCAGCATTGACAGCAAGAATGCTTATGGAGAATATGACGATGAAAACGTTGTGGCTCTTCCGCGCTCTATATTCGAAGTAGATGGAGAATTGGATTCAAATATGATTTTTGAGGGAAACGTAGTGCCTTTGATGGACAGTGACGGCACTCGTTTGAATGCTCAAATTGTTGAAATTGGTGATGCTACTGTTACAGTTGACTTTAATCATCCGTTAGCTGGTGAAACGTTGCATTTCAAAGGCTCAGTACTTGAAGTACGCGAAGCTACAGAAGAAGATTTGGCTGCTTTTCAAGGCGGTGGCTGTAGTTGTGGAAGTGATTGCAGTTGCGGATCTGACGATGACAGTTGTAATAGTGGTGGTGGCTGTAGTTGCCATTCATAATGAACAAACGCGAAAAGAGATGTGTACATAAAACCATCTCTTTTCCTTTTTTAGCTATCTATGTCAAATACTTTTGGAACCATTTTTCGTCTGACTACTTTTGGGGAATCTCATGGACTAGCCATTGGTGGAGTTATTGATGGGTGTCCGGCTGGCATTTCTGTTGATATGGAGTTTGTGCAACGTGAAATGAATCGGCGGCGTCCCGGTCAATCAGATATTGTAACACCCCGCAAAGAAGCGGATGAGGTAGAATTTCTTTCCGGTATTTTTGAAGGTAAAACAACAGGCTCCCCAATTGGATTTATTATCCGAAATGCCGATCAACATTCTTCTGATTATGAGAATTTACGACAAACATATCGTCCTTCTCATGCCGATTATACCTATCAAACGAAATATGGAGTCCGTGACCATCGGGGAGGAGGCCGAAGTTCTGCACGTGAAACAGCAGTCAGAATTGTCGGAGGTGCTATAGCTAAGTTGGCTTTGCATGCTTTTGATGTGCAAATCACTGCGTTTACATCGCAAGTTGGATCGATTCGTTTGGCAGAATCATATAATTCCTATGATTTCTCACTAATTGAATCAAATGCCGTGCGTTGTCCCGATCCAACTGTAGCAGAACAAATGGAACTGTTGATTCGCGATGTTCACAAAACCGGTGATACCATTGGTGGTATTATCACATGCGTTGTTCGTCATGTTCCCACAGGTTGGGGCGAACCCAGTTACAATAAATTGCATGCTGCTTTGGGCAATGCGATGCTATCCATCAATGCGGTGAAGGGATTCGATTACGGAAGTGGATTTGAAGGCGTGGCTTTGCGCGGCTCCGAATCAAATGATGAATTTGCTATGCGTGATGGAGAAGTAACCACATTGACCAATCGTTCGGGAGGTATTCAAGGCGGTATTTCAAATGGACAGGATATTTATTTCAGGGTGGTTTTTAAGCCTGTGGCAACTTTGTTGCAAGAGCAGCATACAGTAAACGTACTTGGAGAAGAAACGACGATTAAAGCGCGTGGAAGGCACGATGCTTGCGTGTTGCCGCGTGCAGTACCTATCGTAGAGGCCATGACTGCTATGACGTTGCTCGATCACTATTTGATGTCAAGAGCTTCCGTTCCCTTTACTTTCTGAAAGATTTCTTCGTCTATTTCCACCATGCAGCTACCTCAGCAAGCGATGGAAAGATAAAATCAGGAATTGGTTGTTGCCAGTTTGGCGTTTCCTTTCTAATGAGAATGGTGATCATTTCAAGACGCTTTCCAAATTCAATATCAGAACGACTATCACCAATCATGACACTTTGGCGAAAATCAATTTCAGGAAATTCGTTCTTTGCTTCGAGCGCCATACCACCGTTGGGTTTACGATAAGGATGGTTATCGTCAAGATGAATACTGTAATAGATAGCATCAATTCTCCCTCCTGCTTTTTTAACTTGTTGCATGAGATAAGTATGGACTTCGTTCAAAGCAGTTTCACTCATTTTCCCTTTACTGACACCTCTCTGGTTGGTCACAATCACCACGCGTTCGAAATGATTTGACAATTCACACAACGATTCGAGCGCTCCAGGCAAAAAAGTGAATTCGTCGACTGTTTTTACATAATCATTTGGACGATGTACATTAA
>JAJZHJ010000140.1 GCA_021804525.1 Bacteroidota bacterium
GGGATAAAGCACAAGTTTTTTTTGTATCACCTTATAATCAATAGGGGTTAATCCTATGTCGCATTTCGACACGATGACGATATCGGCGCGTTTTTTGTTGCGTGCCGGTTCGCGAAGCCGACCGTAAGGTAACAACGCATCATCTGTAATCAGTCGATGGCTGTCAATGATAAGGATATTGAGTGATGGGTGGACATAACGATGCTGATAGGCGTCGTCCAATACGATGGCATCTATGGGATGTACTACGCTTTGTCGAATAATATGCTCAATACCACGTCGTCTGTCAGAATCTACAGCAACAACCACGTTTGGAAATTTGCGCTTCATCTGAAAAGGTTCATCGCCAATAGTAGCCGCCGTAGCATGTTCATCGCCTAATTGAAATCCCTTTGTTGTCCGCTTATAGCCTCGACTGAGCATGGCTACGTGTAAATTCTTGCTAAGCAGTTGGAGTATATATTCGGTGTGAGGAGTCTTGCCGGTACCGCCCACCGTAATATTCCCGACGGCAATCACCGGTATATCAAATTTATGCGACGGCAAAAGATGATAATCAAAGAGAAAATTTCGCACATTAACCCCCAACCCATATAGTAATGAGATGAGGTATAATGCTGGTTTGAAGATTGGAAGCAGATACTTCATGGCTTCTCTCTTTTATTTACGGATTAATCGGCGTCACTTCTTTTTCAGGTGGTAAAAATACAGTGTTTAGATGGAAAACCTTCGGAAGATACGGATGCTTCCGAAGGCTATCACTTGAAATGTCCACGATAAAACGTATTGAATACGTGCTATTTAATTTGCAAATAATACGGCATACGAGCTTGCACTCCTTGCAAACGAATGATTTCGTGGAGTTGCTTGAAATAGGGATAGAACTCGCCCAATTGAACTTTCTGTACATGTTCCGTCACATCCGTGTTTAAACTATCCATGAATTTCTCCACAAAACTTTTTTGTTTGGGGTATACGGCAATGTTATACTTAGTGAGATGGGCTCGTTTTGCAATTAACGTAACGGCGTCGTGCAAATTACCCAGAACATCCACTAACCCGTTTTGTTTTGCCTGTTCGCCTGTCCAAACTCGACCTTCGGCAATTTTCTTAATAGCGTCGGGAGTAGTGTGTCTGCCTTGTGCCACATGATCGACAAATGTTTCGTAGGTATTGTTTACGTAGGCTTGCATGATGTCGCGCTCTTCCGGTGTAAATGGACGAGTCAGATTTGGCATGTCACTTCTCTTGTTTGTGTTGACCTCATCGAAACTGATGCCTATTTTCTTTGTCAACCCTTGCACATCGGGTATCAGGCCAAACACACCGATAGAACCGGTGATGGTGTTGGGTTGTGCTATAATGGTATCGGCATCGCACGAGATATAATATCCACCCGAAGCGGCATAATCGCCCATCGAAACAAAAATGGGTTTCTTGGCTTTGATAAGCGAAACTTCTCTCCATATCAATTCTGAACCTAAAGCACTACCACCCGGAGAGTTAACACGAAGAATAACAGCTTTGATGTTGTCATCGTTACGAACATCAGCCAATGCCTTCACCAATTTTTCCGAATTAATGCCCGATGAACTTGACCCGTCAATCTCACCTGCTGCATACACAATAGCAATTTTATCTTTGGAGAAAGTCGTGTTGTCTTCTGCATCTTTCATGGCGTTCAATTTTACAAAAGGAATGGACGCCGAGGCTTCGATGCCTACTTTCTTTTTCAACAAGGTTTGAATACCATCATCATAAAGCAACGAATCGACTAAATGATCGGCAACATCTTGCTTTGCAGGCTGAAATGTCATGTCTCTGTCTGCGTATGCGTTGAGGCTGTCAATGGAGATGTGACGCGATGCGGAAACGTCTTTCAATAGGGTTTGCCAGATGGAACCCATAAATGACGTTACCTGCAAACGGTTTGCATCGCTCATTTTGGTGACGATAAACGGCTCTACCGCTGATTTAAAAGTACCGACACGAACTACTTGAACATTGACGCCCAACTTATCGAGCGCTCCTTTGTAGAAGGTGGTTTGAGCTGACAATCCTTGCCAGTTGAGCATCCCTGCCGGATTAAGATAGACTTTGTCGGCTGCGCTGGCTATGTAATAAGCGCCTTGCGTGTAAACATTGCCGTATGCATAAACAAATTTACCTGATTTCTTGAAGTCAATCAACGCTTCCCGAATCTCGCGCAACGTGGCTGGAGCAGCCATTAAAGCCCCTGCTTTGATATAAATTCCTTTGATGTTGTCGTTAGTTTTGGCCTTATGAATAGCGGTTAAAATATCGTTCAGCCCCATAGAGACGTCTTGATCCGTGTAAGCGCCTAATATGGCATTGAAGGGATTATCTTGCGCACGTTCAACCACTTCGCCACTTAACGACAACTGAAAGATACTGTTTGGCTTAATGGATGTTTGACTCTCTGATGCTGAGGTGATAACGCTAACGACGCCCACAGCAACCAAAAAAAGAACCAAGGAAGCTATAATAATGGCAACAAAGGTGGCTAACACCATTTTGAGGAAGCTTTTCATACGTGTATTTTATTTTATAACATTAAGGATGTATGGAACTCACATGTCAACTATTCTCATACTCTTGGATGTAAATAATTTACATGCCCGTTCATACATTTTCATTGATAGTTAGAGTATGTGACAAAATCCATGAATTTTGGACCGCTCATCCTTGTACATAAAGAGGTTAAGTGCCAAAACACAGAAAGATTGGGCAAATATAATTATAATAATTCAAACTTCTCTTATTTTTTGTTATGTATTTTCCTCTTTCATTGTGGGCATGATATAATGCACACAATATTAAAATGATAGTAACATAAACTTTTTCGCTTAACTGAATTGATACATCATGGCATCCCCTTGCGTCAGGCGTAAATGTAAATCAAAACACTGCGATAATTCTGCATGAACGGTTATTCTGCACAAACCATTCTCTTCACATGTCTCGCCCTGAAAATTATTTCCCTTTGGTCAGTGGCCTTTGGTTCTGATTCTGACAATTACCGGACAAAGTGATTACGGAGCAAAATCCCGTTAAGACGGGATCAGCCAGCCAATGAACATAGGCGTGTGTTAGGGGTTTGTTGCTTTCACTCGTCAAGTTTGTTGTTGATTAATTCTTTCAATTCTTTTTTGCTTGGTAAAACAGTCAGGTATTTACTCGCAAAAATTTGTTCGTTGTTTTCTGGTAAAGTAATTTCAACGATCGTATCGTTTTTCTTCTTACAAAGAATAATCCCAATCGTTTTATTTTCTGTGTCGAGCTTCACAAATCTGTCGTAATAGTTGACATACATTTGCATTTGTCCGAGGTCTTGGTGAGTAATTTCTCCAATTTTAAGGTCAATCAGCACAAAGCATTGAAGCAAACGATTATAAAAAACTAAGTCTACACGAAAATGCTTGTCGTCAAATGTAAATCTTACTTGTCGACCGACAAAAGCGTAGCCTTTTCCTAATTCAAGCAAAAAATGCTCTAATTTGTCAATTAATTTTTGTTCTAATTCGGTCTCTGAGTATTTCGTTTCTTCGGGTAATCCTAAAAATTCTAACACGTAAGGGTCTTTGAGTGAATCTTGTGCTTTTTCAATTGTCAGTCCCTTCTCGGATAGCTTTTTGACTTCATTTTTGTTTCTACTCAAAGCTAATCTTTCGTAAAGTGAGGTGTCAAATTGTCGTTGCAATTCCCTTAAACTCCAACTGTTCTCGATAGTTTCAATTTCATAAAACTTACGTTCTTCCACGTTGTCAATTCTCATTAGCATGAGATAATGTGACCAACTCAATCTGAATTCGTCAGACACTGTCTGACCTTTTGAATAAGTCAGGTAGAATGTTCTCATTTGCTTTAGATTAGTGGTCGAAAAACCTTTACCAAATTCAATTGTCAGTTTCTGCGATAATTCGGGGATTAGATTTTGTCCATATTCAGCTTTGGATTTACCATTTTGTTCTTCTTCAACAATCAGTCTGCCAATCTCGAAGTAAGTGTCTACAATGGTTCTGTTAACCGACTGAACGACAGTCTTTCTTGCCGTCTTGAGTAAGTCTAAAATCCTTGAATAAAAACCATCTTCGTTTACGCTTAATTTGCTCATATTATTGATATTAAATTTCTTTCCAGCAAAGATAATTCAATTTTTACAAAGTTTTGTTTTCTTTTTCTGCAATAACCGCTAACGTTGAGTGTATGCAGCGTGCGGGGGTTCGTGGCCACTTCCCTATCACCCGTTACTAACCTTGCCAGCGGGAACTGAGCTTGCAAATTACACTGAAACCGCTATGTTTTATGACCGCGTGTTAGCAACCGTTTATTTTTTCATATCAGTTTGTCACAATACAAATCCCTAAATCTATTCAATAAATCAATCGGATAATATTCTAAAGATTTCAAGTCAAACAAATCTCCATGCTTGCTCTTTAAATTTCTATTTTCAAGTTCTTTTGGACTATCTAGATTATAAAAATACTTTGTGGAATCTTTCTTAACCAATGAGTAATAAATTGAAGTCCAATCTAAATCTATAAATCCAAACTCTTTTTTGTCTAAATCAATCACAATATAAGGACAAGTCATATTTTTTGAATCCTTATCATAAACGAGCATTTTTAAAAACAAGTAGTTGTCGCTAAAACTAACAGATTCATATTTGAACCATTGGTTTTTGGGATTAACAATAAGTCTTGGCAATCCTTTATTTTCAAATAATCCAACTAGTCCAGAATAAGAACCCATAGAAAACTCTGTCACAGTATAAAATAAGCAAGCATACTTTTGGTCAGGGCTCTCATATAGTTTATCAATCAGAAAGATGTATGGTGACAATCCTCTTTGAGGTGTCAAAAGTTGTCTAAAATCAATATCCCAGCCTTTGTTATCAAGGTTATCTAATCTTTCTAATGCTATCAAGGCTGTCTCAGTCATTTTTTTAAATGTTTGCTAACGGGTGGCCAGATCGCGCCCACGAAGCGCTTGAGCTTAGCCAGTGTTATGCCCAGTAGTTATTTTATCAAATATTTTGTGAGTCTTTTGTCACCGGTTTTTTCAAATCGCATCATCCCTACCCC
>JAJZHJ010000141.1 GCA_021804525.1 Bacteroidota bacterium
AGTAATATTAGAACTCCCTGTGATCGCCTCCTCAAGCCCATTCGATTTTTCAATATGATATAACTTGCCATGCAAAAAATCAGGTCGTACCATCGATTTTATTTCAACCTTCTCCCGAATCCATTTGCTGCACTGCTTTGCTAACATTTTCTGTTGCAGCCTGTTTTCGACTGGGATAACCAGTTTATCATCCTCAATCATATAAGTTTTGGTATCTGAGGTGGAAGATACATTCTTTATGAATCGAGGTTCACCAAAGAGAAGTCTTAGAGAACGAACATCGTCAAGTCGTGGTTTGAGCTTTTCGTAGGCGTAAATAGTAAAATAAGCTGTCACAAAGGAAAGATTTGAATCTTTTGTTATGTTATCGGTCAGAAATTGACCTACGCTTCCATTGGAAAAGTTATCGCGGATGCTTTGTTCGTTTTCCATATCAGCAAAATTGTTTTTAAGCATGCTTATCTTCTTGTGTCAACTTCTCGGTTCATAGATTACAGCATAGAATGAAGGTAAAACGGATGCAACTTTCTCTCATTTCTGATCTTGGTTAACCCAAATAAGGGAAGACGTTTTGTAGCCCAAATCTTCTGCAATTTTCAGGTAGTGTTGTTTCACCTTTTCAGGTATCGTCCTTTCGCGCGAAAGTATCCAAAGGTAATGGACATTATTTCCTGCCACAAGTGCATATTGATAGGCAGTGTCTAAGGCGATCACATTATAACCGGCATAAAAAGGGCCAAAGAAAGACACTTTTAACCTTGCCACATCGGCATCTCCAACAAATTTTGCTTTCCCAATGGCTTGCTTCCATTCTTTTGTTTTATAATTAAAGCCACGGTTATCAACTTGAATGCTTCCATCCTTCTTGATGGAATAAGTGGCGGTGGTATGATCCAGGTTTCGCTCAAAACGAAAATCCATACGTGCAATTTCATACCATGTACCTATGTATTTTGCTTTATCAAATGGCGTTACCGCCGTTGTACCTTTAGGAATAGAAACGCATGAGTTCAATACAATAGTGCCAATTACACCAAACATGGAGAATAAAACTGTTTTTTTTGTCTTCATACGTATCTATTTTATTGTTTTACACTAAGGATGTAAGGAATTCGCTTACATATTCATCATCTTGGGTTTAACCTTGATTTAATGCTTGTTTTATGCGAATTGTTTTGACTTTTGAATATCAAGCTATTGCACCACCCACTTACGAAGTGTCCGCAAATCGTCCCGTGAGTTTAAGCCTTTTCGACTTTCAAAGGTCACTATAATATTTTTAACTTGCAACTGTTTTATGCACTTTTTTGCAAAGGGAATTCAAAAAAGAGGAAGAAAATATTTGTGCAGCGTCCAATTTCGATTAATTTCACCCCTACATTCTACGGTAAATGTTCGATAAGTTACCCCTACACGTACGATAAAAGCACTATGAAAATGGAAAACCTTCGACAAATGTTCGGTAAACGTAGGTGTTTCTACGGTAACCCTTCAATGTTTGTTCGATGTTTGTTCGATGTTCTACGACAAACCCTTTACCTACCCTCAACCCTACCTCTACCCAACCTCAACTATAGCTTAACACTTTCACGATAAGAGTACGATCAGGCTCCGTGTTTTCACAAGATTCAGTGTATATTCATTCAATTTAAAACTTACGGTTGAAATAGAGTGTGTCAAACCAGACACCTTTGTCTTTTTTGTGAAGAGTCTCAAAAAATCACCGGTATTTTTTTGGAAATGGTGCAGTGATTTTTCTAACCTCAAAAGCCAGACAATGATCAATTATTTGTTGCGATTTTATTTCAACTCACACTTCAGTATATCAAGTCATTACAAAAAACCAAACGAACAAGCAACGATAATTCTTATGATTTCGCTTACAAATTGCAACTGTTTCTGTCGCTTCGTCGTTTATCGGGAGTCCTATCGTCATTCTTTACACGACAGCATCGTGAAACCCGCATATTCACCGATAAAATATCACGAAGAATAAAAGTCGGGATCAAAATGTCTCAATAAAAATATACCTTTGTAAGGCGGTTTGTAATACAAGCATCTTGTAGAGCATTCATCGCGCAAATAATAGAATAATTAATTGAAAATAAAATAGATACAAAATGCACAACTGGTTTGAATGTAAAGTTCGCTACGAGAAAACAGGCGAAGACGGACTTCCTAAAAAAGTGACGGAACCTTATTTGGTGGATGCTCTTACGTTCACGGAGGCAGAAACCCGTATCAATAAAGAGGTACAGCCGTTTGTTAGTGGTGAGTTTCTGGTAAGCAACATCCGCCGTGCTCGCATTGCTGAACTGTTTGATAACCCAAGCGGCGATCGTTGGTATCGCTCTAAAGTGAATTTTGTGACGTTAGATGAAGAAAAAGCCATTGAGAAAAAGACGGCTGTCACTATGATGGTGCAGGCTGCAAATCTGAAAGATGCGTTGACTTTGTTGTTAGAGCGCTTGAGCACTACCTTGTCGGATTGGGAAGTAGTGGCAATTGCCGAAACAGCCATTATGGATGTCTATCCTTACGTTCCTCAGGGAAACGAATCGGAAAGTCCCATTGAGTTGGAATAACCCTTTTAGTTGTTATCACTATGCCCATTGCTGAAAATTTACATACTATTTGGAATACGCTTCCTGCTGGCGTAAAGCTGGTTGGTGTTTCTAAATTCCATCCTGACAGTGCCATTCTTGAGGCTTATCAGGCCGGCCAACGAATGTTTGGCGAAAGCCGTGTGCAGGAACTGATTCAGAAGCAGGCTGCCTTGCCGAAGGATATTGCATGGCATTTCATCGGTCATCTGCAAAGTAATAAGATTAAAACCGTATTGCCTTTGGTGAGTTTGATTCAAAGCGTCGATTCGGTGCATTTGATAGAAGAAATGGAACATGAAGCGGTCAAACAAAACCGTCATGTCGATTGTTTATTGCAGGTTCATATTGCAAAAGAGTCAACCAAATATGGTTTTACCTTTGATGAAATACACCAGTTTTTTCAATCAGATATCTTTTCTTCTTTGAAATACCTCCACATTGTTGGGCTAATGGGATTGGCCACTTATACAGATGATGTGGAAGTAATTCGGGGTGAGTTCCGTGCTTTGAAAACCCTGTTTGATGAATTAAAAACTGGTTATTTTCAACATGTGGATGAGTTTCATACATTGTCAATGGGTATGACCAATGATTATTTGATTGCCATCGAAGAAGGAAGCACGATGGTACGTATCGGCACCGCCGTTTTTGGATTGCGCCCTTGCGCATTAGTATAATTTTGTTTATTCCCATTTCTTACAACTATGGATTATTCATTTTTTCATATAGCACAAATCATTGGTGGTAAATCGATTGTACATCAGGATGGAGTCATCACCCGATTACTAACAGACAGTAGATCGCTTATTTACACGGACGAAACTCTCTTTTTTGCCTTACGCTCTGCCAGCAATGACGGGCACCGTTATGTACGCGATTTGTATCATCGAGGGGTGCGCTATTTTGTGGTGAGCGAATTTTCGCGTGAGTTTGAAACGATGAAAGAAGCTAACTTCTTGATTGTACCCGATACATTATTGGCGTTACAGCAATTGGCGGCATTTCATCGTAACCATTTTTCCTTACCCGTGGTGGGCATCACCGGTAGCAACGGGAAAACCATCGTGAAAGAATGGTTGTCGCAACTGCTTCATGTTGATTATAATACGGTGCGTTCCCCGCGAAGTTATAATTCTCAGATTGGCGTGCCGTTGTCGGTATGGCAACTCAACGAACAACATACGCTGGCTTTATTTGAAGCCGGTATTTCGCAAAAAGGAGAAATTGAACGTTTGGAGCATATCATTCGTCCAACGATTGGCATTCTGACGAACATCGGACAAGCACACCAAGAGAACTTTACTTCCCTGATCGAAAAATGTCGAGAAAAATTACAGCTTTTTGTTGGCAGCGAATGGCTTATTTCGTGTAAGGATCACAAGCTGGTTGAGCAGTGTATTGAGGAATCGGAACTAGCGTGCCGGCATTTTACGTGGGGATACAGTGACGAAGCCGATTTGCAAATCAATAAAATTGAAAAGGCAAGCAAAAGCACCACGGTCAGTTGTGAATTAATGGATCAATCATACTATTATACTATCCCCTTTGTGGATGATGCTTCCATTGAAAATAGTTTGCATTGTTTAGCAACGTGGATTTTGCTGGAAGAGATCATTGGCGGTAAAAAATTAGCTCATGCCGTCTTAGCTGAGCGCATGAGTCTGTTGGATCCCGTTGCGATGCGTTTGGAAGTGAAGGAAGGACGCAATGATTGCCTTGTGATAAATGACAGTTATAATGCAGATATCAACTCTTTGAGTATTGCGCTCGATTTTTTGCGTCGTCAAGCAAAAGATAAGCAAATGCGTCGCACCCTTATCTTGTCGGATATTTTGCAAAGTGGCGAAAAGAGTGATATTTTATATGAACATATCGCTAATTTGGTGAAAGATAGCGGAATTCAACGTTTTATTGGCATTGGTAATCAAATATCGCAACATGCGGCATACTTTGATGAGGCTACAAGCGTTTTTTTTGAAACGACGGAGGATTTGTTGTTTTTTTCGCCTTGGAAAACATGGAAGAACGAAGTGATTCTATTGAAGGGATCGCGCAAATTTCATTTCGAACTGCTTTCGGAGCAGTTGGAGAATGTGGCGCATCAAACCATTTTAGAGGTCAACTTAAGTGCCTTGGTGCATAACTTCAACTATTTTCGCTCAAAATTGCGTCCTGAAACCCGCATTGTGAGCATGGTGAAAGCTTTTGCTTATGGCAGCGGCGCTGTGGAAGTGGCGCGGACGCTGCAACAGCAACACTGCAACTATCTGGCTGTGGCTGTGGCCGATGAAGGCGTTGAGTTACGTCGTGAGGGAATCACCATCCCGATTATGGTAATGAATCCCGAATCCAATAGTTTCAATTTATTGTTTGAATATCAATTGGAACCGGAGATTTACAGCTTTAATCTATTGAAATTATTTCTCAAGAGCGCTTCACGTCAGGGAATCACACATTATCCAATTCATATTAAAATTGACAGTGGCATGCAT
>JAJZHJ010000142.1 GCA_021804525.1 Bacteroidota bacterium
GTATCATCAGCATGGAAAGCAAGCGGCTGTGTTGCAAGGTTTGGCGTTTGTCAGTCCGCACATGAAGACATTGACCGAAGAGGCTCTGGCGTTAGGTTCTTTGCAGATAGGCGTCTATTGTTGGCGCGGAGGCATGCGTAGTCAGTCGATGGCATGGCTTTTTGAAACAGTCGATTTGCAATGTGTTGTCTGCGAAGGCGGCTACAAAGCGTTTCGTCGTCATGCGTTGGCACAATTTGAAAAGCCGTTGCAGCTAAAGATTGTTGCTGGTGCCACTGGAAGCGGAAAAACAGAGATACTGCAGGAGTTGGCTGCTTTTGGCGAACAGGTAATCGATCTGGAAGCTCTGGCACATCATCGCGGGTCGGCATTCGGCGCTTTAGGCCAATTGCAGCAAAGTACTACCGAAGACTTTGAGAATCGGCTCTACGAAGCGATAAACGCGTTGGATGTCTCGCGTCCGGTGTGGGTGGAAGACGAGAGCATGATGATTGGCCGCATTCAGTTGCCGTTGCCCTTTTTCATGCAGATGCATCATTCCACCGCGTATTATATTCAATCGCCGTTGTCCGATCGTCTCGACCGGTTGGTGAAGGAGTATGCTCATTTCCCGATGAACGAACTGATAGCGTCGATTCAATTGCTTGAAAGACGTCTCGGAGGCAACCATTGTCAGGATGCTGTGAAAGCGTGCGAAGCGAACGATTTCCGAACAGCCATTGCTATCGTGTTGCAATATTATGACAAGGCTTATGCAAAAGCATTGATAGACAAGCCATATGCACAAACCATTATGGTGCCGTCAACAACGGATAGCCGTGCTGTGGCACATTATTTGAGAACATTAATAGATTGATTTTATGGATATTCAACTGACTCATTTTAGCCCGGGTTCGGGTTGCGGATGTAAGATTTCACCCAAAGAACTCGAAGTTATTTTAGCCGACACCAAAGAAAGGGAACATTTTGCCGCCTTGCTGGTGGGTAACGAGAGCAAAGACGATGCTGCCGTTTATGATCTGGGCAATGGCACGGCTGTGATCAGCACCACCGATTTCTTTACACCTATTGTGGACGATCCGTTTGACTTTGGCCGTATTGCTGCCACGAACGCCATTAACGACGTGTATGCAATGGGAGGAACCCCTTTGATGGCAATCGCTATTCTCGGTTGGCCACTCGAAAAGTTGTCGTCATCGTTGGCGCAAGTTGTGGTGCAAGGTGCCAAGGCAGTATGCGAAGAGCTGCATATACCTCTTGCCGGCGGGCATAGCATCGATATTTCCGATCCTATATTCGGCCTGGCTGTCACTGGCTTGGTTTCGTTAGAGAATATCAAACGAAATGATACGGCTACTTCGGGTTGCCGCATCTTCTTAACCAAGCCTTTGGGTATCGGGTTGATCACCACTGCTGAAAAAAAAGGGCTGGTTCAACCTGAACATAAAGCAGAGGCAGTGCGTTGGATGACGACACCCAACAGTGCAGGCGCTGTTTTTGCCAAACTGGCAGGAGTAAAAGCTATGACCGATGTCACGGGATTCGGCCTTTTAGGTCATTTGCTGGAAATGGCAGAGGGCAGCCGACTAAAAGCAGTGGTCAACATTGGGCACATCCCAATCATCGATGGTATTGATTATTATATTGAACAAAAATGTATGCCCGGCGGCACGTTTCGTAATTTCAACAGCTATGGACATAAAGCAGCACCCATTAGCGAAGATGTGAAAGCATTGCTATGCGATCCGCAAACAAGCGGTGGCTTGATGGTGGCTGTAGAACCCGACAGTGTAAATCTGTTTATGGACACAGCTCATCAGTTGAGTGTTTATCCGGTTGAAGTGGGTTATTTTGAATCGTATGATGGTGCTTTTCATGTTACATTTGCGTGAAGTATTGATTCACAATCTGAATATGATTTAGATTGAAATAGAATTCAACATACAGAAACCGATTTATGAATAGGATTAGGCTTTAGCCCATTCATTAAATAGCATTATTGACCATTGGCTTTAGCCAAAATCAAACATTATTCAACCATGCCATTCGTGAAAGTATATATTCATTTTGTCTGGAGCACGAAAAACAGAGAAGAAATCCTTAGAACAAAAGAATTAAGGGAAATGCTTTGAAAGCACATTCAAGAAAATGCAAAAGAGAAAGGAATCTTTATTGATTTCATTAACGGACACACTAATCATTGTCATTGCTTGGTTTCCTTGAGCATAGATCAAACAATTCAGAACGTGATTCAATTGATTAAGGGCGAATCTTCGTTTTGGATAAATAAGAATGATGAATTTCTCTCTCTGTCAGGCAAAAAGAAATTTGAGTGGCAGGATGAATATTTTGCTGTTTCCATATCTGAATCAATGATCGAAAAAGTAAGAGATTACATTAAAAATCAAGAAGAACACCACTGCCATCACACATTTCAAGAAGAATATGATAACTTTATCAGAAAATATGGCTTTCAGAAATTTAAGGATAAAGGGGTTGATTAAAGTCAAAAATACCTTATCCATTAATTCAGTTGCCATTCTATATGCAAGGGTTATCAGTCTTTTTTACAAAAACATATCTAATTTCCAATCTCTGATTATTTGAGAAAATAAGCAACTAACATCTCTCATCTACTACCATGCAACTATTAATTTATACCCCACTTTTCAGTCCTCGTATTCAATATATTTTCGAATATCTTTTCAACGATTACTTGCAAATCAAATGCCAAGTGACTGTTTCTGTTTCGGAGTTTACATCTTTCGAAGGTGTTAAATTTTCATACGCTCCGCAACCTCTCGGAGATGAACTGTGGGTGTGGCAACATCCGTTGTTGCTCGAAGAAACGGTTGAACCACAATTGATCAAGCTTTTCAAATTTCGCGATTCTTCTGCCTTTTTTGGCACCGACGATACCCGTTCATTGGTTCCTTTCGACCTGTTTGCCGCTTCGTTTTATTTGATGACGCGTTATGAGGAGTATTTGTCGGAACAAAGCGATCACTTTGGCCGTTTTCAACCAAAAAATTCATTGGCTGTTCAGGCAGGCTTTATCGGAAAACCTCTGGTCAATCAATGGATCATTGAATTAATGAAATTGTTGTTTCACACTGAAACGTTTTCCGATTTCTCTCCCCGCAAGTTTACGTATTTCCCGACGTATGACATTGACCATGCTTTCAAATTCAAACATAAAGGGTTTTATGTGAATCTTGGTGGTATGGTGAAAGATATCTTTCACGGTGAATTCGGTTTGTTAATCGATCGTGTGTTGACATTGTTGCGTTTACGTCGAGATGCATACGATACGTACAGGTTTTTGTTCATGCTCAATAAGCGGTTTAAGATGATACCTTACTATTTTATTTTGTGTGCTGCAAAACGTGGAAAGTACGATCGCAACCTGCCCATTACGAATAAATCTTTTCGTCGGTTATTGATTCGGTTGGAACAGGATGGATACATTGGGCTGCATCCTTCGTTTGCCGCCGGTAAGGATTTGTCATTAATTGCGTTAGAAAAGAAATCGCTCGAAGCTGTGTTGCATCACTTTTTGAATGCCAGTCGCCAGCACTATTTGCTCCTTCGAATGCCTGACACTTATCGCGCTTTGGAAGAGGTGGGCATCGGGCATGAATACACGATGGGGTATGCAGGATATCCGGGCTTCAGGGCTTCGGTTTGCACTCCATATAGCTTTTTCGATTTGCTTCGTAACGTAGAAACTGATATGATTGTTAATCCGTTGATTTATATGGATGGTTCGTTTAATGATTACATGAATTTGTCTCCTGAGGAGGCTGTCATAGAGATCAAGCGGCTTATTGATGAAGTGAGAGCGGTGCGTGGAGAATTTTTAAGCCTTTGGCACAACAACACTCTCTCGGACAAAGGACATTGGCGTGGTTGGCGTGCTGTCTATTACTCAACATTGGAATACGCGTTTCGCGACTGAAGCAATTTGGCAGCAGAAACCCTCTATTTTAGTTCAAAACGCACTAAGATGGAATAGTCTAATTTGATCTTTTGAAACTCGATATCAGGCTCCACTGAGGTATTGTCGGCTGTTCCTCGCACCGTCATATTCAGTGTTTTCGCCTGCATGTAGTTGTACGGGTTGTAGTTGAGTTCCTGAATGTAGATGGCGCGCCCAATGGTTTGATGAATTGCTTCGCTCAATGCCTGCGCTTTTTCTTGAGCCGATTGAATGGCTTTGACCTTTACTTGCCTGCGGAAATCTTCTATCTTACTGTTGTCGATATGATCGATGGAGACATTGGAAATGCCTAACTTTTGCAGTTCAACAATGACCCTGCCGGCTGTTTTCGCATCGTGTACTCGTAGTTGATACTCTTTCGACAACACGATGTCCGTTTTTAGTATCCAGTAGTTTTTGAAATTGCTGCTCACATCTTTTACAGCTAAATCCTTAGTCACATCGATTCCGATTTCCTGTAGCTTACTGATCATGCTCTTCTCGATTTCTGCAAGTGTTTTTCCCTTTACATCCTTTTCGTTGATTAAGATTTTCATGTAAATCTCATCGGGAGCAATCTCCATCTCGGAGTGTCCGGTTACTTCAACATAGTTTTGGTCAATAAAATTTTTTTCAGCTTGGGCATAAAGTGACAACGAAAAGAGGAGGGCAGTACCGAGTATAAAAGTTCTCATGGGATAATGTCTTTTTTTGTAGTGAGTCTTTGTTGAAAAATCATGAGTCCACTCCGAGATGAATGATGTTTTTTATAGTAGATTCAAGGGCAAAAGACTTTTTCGGAGTGGACTCACAGGTTCTAATACATGTAGTTGTTTGTCGTTTGCAAACATTTCCTTCGTGTAAAAGATGCAATCGTATGAATTTATGTTGCACGATGGGTTGATTTTGTTGTGGTGAGAGAGTAAGGATGCGATGGCGCTCACACTTTGAAGAGCTGTACCCCGACTAAAGATGCGTGAATCTTTCATCCCTTCCTCAAAAAAGATTCTTGTCTTGCAAAGCAAGTTGTGAATAAATGGTGTATCTTTGCTCCACAATTTTCACCTGTGATTGATTTAATCCATTCATAATTTCTATTCTTATGCATACTT
>JAJZHJ010000143.1 GCA_021804525.1 Bacteroidota bacterium
GCAATCATTGCAGCACTCAACTTCAATATTTTCGACCAACACGCTGATCGGGTTCGCATGGCCAACATTGCACAAATGGTAAACGTGCTGCAATCCATCATTCTGACAAAAGGTGATAAGATGGTTTTGACACCTACTTATTACGCTTTTGAGATGTACAAGGGACACATGGGAGGAGAATTGCTGAATACGCAACTGACCTGTGATCAGATTAATTTGGGACAAGAAAAAAGTCCGATGTTGAGTGTTTCGGCTTCCACAAAGGATGGCGTGATCACTTTGTCAATTGTCAATATTGATCCGACCAACGATGCAGATCTTACATGTGATCTTCGTGGAGGAACGTTCAAATCAGTTCTGGGTGAGATATTAACGTCAAAAAACCTGACCGACATCAATACCTTCGACGTCCCATCCACTGTGCAGTTGAAACCATTTACCTCTGCAAAACTGAAGGGCAGCGACGTAACGCTAAAGGTTCCGGCTAAATCCATTATTACGTTGACAATCCAATAGAAAGAGTGAAAGAATTGTGATGCTGATAGGTTTTTTAGAAATGAGGTCTTCAATCAAAACTGAAGACCTCATTTCTTTTGGGAGTAGTAGATTGGAAGACAACCAGGCTCAGTTTGTATGGTTTTCGAAAGCTCCAATACCAAACAAGGCAAAATCGTACTTTATGGGATCTGAGGCATCAAAAGCGCGTAGAACAGTAGTGATCTCTTCCACCGCTTTCCAGTCGTTTTGTTTACGTGAAAGAAGTCCGTAAGCACGAGCAACATCACCTGTATGGACATCGAGCGGAAGCATCAATGACGAGGCCGGAATGTTTTTCCACAATCCGAAATCCACTCCGCTCGAGTTATGACGCACCATCCAACGAAGAAACATATTCAGTCGTTTGGCACTGGCATTGGCAGAAACATCGGCAATATGCTTGCGGACGTGTTTCTCGTGTGGAATGGACAAAAATCGATTGCGAAAGTATGACAGCGTCCCAAAAATAGTGCCTTCTGAAATATATCCTTCATTGAAGACAGTCTCAAGTCCACCATATTCAAGATAGATATTTTTCAACGAATCGAGAAAGAAGAGACAATCGTCGCCGTTGAAGGTTCGATGGACAAATTGTGCAACACGATTCCGATCAGCATTGCTGGCATAACTTAGAAAGTCAAAAGGAGCATGATTCATTATTCCCATCAACTGGTTTGCATTTTTGATAATACTTTTACGTTGTCCCCACGAAAGAATGGCCGTCAAAAAAGCAGCTATCTCAATGTCCTCTTTCCTTCTAAATTGATGCGGCACCTGAATTGGATCCGTGTCAATAAATTCAGGACAGTCATAACGACTGACCCTTTCGTCGAGAAAAAGTTTCAGTTGCTGAAAATTGATGGATTTTTCCATTTCCATTATGCTTCAAATCATAAACTCACATATCACCAATGCATCAACTGCTTGAGGTATTTGGTCAATTCATTGGCCATAAGTTGATGTTGGGCTAACGTAGGGTGCGAATCGCAACCACCGTGATATCGCTTGCTAAAGAAGTATTTTGACACGCGCTTATCACCACTGTCACGAAGTCGTTGTACAACGGTGAGAATGTATCCTTTCATCACCGGCAATAAGGTGGAATCTGCCATTGGACTGGATAGCAATACGATATGTGCTTTTGGATAATCTTTACGCAAGGTATGTATAAAACGAACATACGCATTGCAAAAGGTGGTAGCATTCTGAATCCCATCATTTTGTCCCAGTTCAATAGTGACTACATCTGGTTGATAGAGCGAGAAATTCCATGGAATCGTATCGTCTCGTAAATTAATTTTATCGAACACTTGCGGCATGACATACTTCAGATTGCAACAACTATGGATCAACCCAATACCCGACACCGATGTGAGGTGATATTGTGCATGAAGCGCACGTGCGGTAACCGGCCCATAGCTTAAATAAGAATTGTGTTGGTCATCCCATTCTCCTTTCCCGCATGGAATTACACTTTGGTCGCTGCCGGTACCGCAAGTAATGGAGTTCCCAATACATTCAATTTTCCGTTTTGGAGGCGTTGGTGGTGGCAATAGTTTGTAGCAAGTAGCACCGTTGAATTGCAAAAAGCCGATATTTGATTCGGTGGTTTTACAAATAATCACCGAATGAATAGTATCTTTCAAATGATCGCCTACCGACAGCTTGCTATCAACCGCTGACAGCTTAAACCGTGAATAATGACCATCCACAATGAATTGAACATAATTGAAAAACTTGCCGTAAAGATGCTCATCGGTCAAGTCAACGGTGCAGGAGTCGCCTTTGAACTTAAAAATAATTTGTGCTCCTGGCACCCAAAATTTCGGATGATTGATATTGGCAAAATCACCTCTCCCCATGTAAAAAAAGCGAGGATCGGAAGCTTTGTAATAGGTAAGACTTTCAGCTGCAAACGAAAAAGCAGCACTGAAAATAAAGAGAATTGATAAAAGAAAAGTTTTCTTCCGCATGTGAATGTGTTTTGAAGGTTAGTTTTTTACATTCGCAAAGATAAACATTGTTTGGTTTGCAGAGGTGATATTTTGCAATAGAACAGTTGATTTATCAGTTTTCGTGGCTTTACAAAGGAACTTGTTGCTTGACAGCGTTAAATATCGACTGCCCCCTACTCTACCCGACATCAGAAAGTATTTGGAAAAACTGTAGAAATAGTGTTACTTTGCAACAAACAATCGCACAACGATGAAACATTTTTTATTTGTTTTGTGTCTCATTTTTGAAGGAGAAAACATACTCATCGCTCAAACATTTAACAACCAACCACGATTCCGGGTGATGAGCTACAACGTGGAAAACTTTTTCGATTGCAATCAGGATTCAGTCGGCGTCCCAACCGAGTTTTCCCCAACCGGCTTGCGTGGATGGAGCTACGCTCGCTATCGCGACAAACGTAACAACATTGCCAAAGTGATTGCTTCATTGGGTGAATGGACTCCGCCGGCATTAGTGGGGCTTTGCGAAATTGAGAATCAACATATTCTTGAGGACTTAACTTTACACTCACCTTTGCGAAGCCTGCACTATCAAATCATTCATTTCGAATCACCCGATCCTCGTGGTATCGATGTAGCTCTATTATACCAACCCAACGTATTTCGGCCTATACATCAGGAACCGATACGCATTCATTTCCCCAATCGTTCCTATCAACACACGCGAGATATTTTGTATGTGTCTGGAACTACGAGGGGAAATGATACGCTGCATGTTTTTGTCAACCATTTCCCGTCTCGCTACAGCGGGGAATTAGAGTCGGAAGATAGCCGTCTTTTCGTAGCTTCTGTTTTGCGTCATAAAGTAGATTCTCTTTTTCAAATCAATCCCAATTCCAATATTTTGATCATGGGCGATTTCAATGATTACCCCGATAACCAAAGTATCGAAAAAGTACTCCGTGCCCTACCCGAGCACTCTGCCGCCAGACCAAAACAATTGTACAATCTATTTTACACCACACAAATAGCAAAAAAAACAGGTTCGTATAAACACAATGGAGAATGGGGCATGCTCGATCAAATTATTGTTTCCACCAACCTTCTGACCGACACCCTTCATATGCATACAACTCTCGCATCAGCATACATTTACATGCCTGCTTTTTTACTCGAAGACGAGACAAAGGGCTTTGGGCAAAAACCATTTCGAACGTATATCGGGATGAAATATCATGGCGGATTCAGCGATCATTTACCGGTATACATTGATTTACAATGCCCACAATAATGGTTTTTATTTAACCCACTTATGATGAAACGAGCATGTAAATTATTTATATTCAAGAATATGATAATGTTTTTATACTAGTTCCGTACGTCCTTAAACGAAAAAATTATGATCGCATGAAACCTCTTTTTACACTACTTGTATTACTAATTTCCCTTACCATTATGGCACAGATACATACAGACAAATACGCAACGCCGATAGGTGAGTTAAAAGTTACATACATTACTCATGCATCGGTGATGTTTCAAATTGATGGAAAAACGATATACATAGATCCTTACACAAACAACAAGATAGATTTCTCTCAATTTCCAAAAGCCGATTTATTGCTAATAACTCATGAGCACCCTGATCATTTAGACCCAAAAGCCTACATGAAAATTTTGACCACAAAAACCAAAGTCATTACAACGAAAACGGTAGCCGCCATCGCCTTTCCTCACGCTGAAGTGCTTGCAAACGGACAACAGACTCGTTGGGAGGGTATCGAAATCACTGCTGTTCCGGCCTATAACATAGAGCATAAACGCCCAGACGGTCAATTTTATCATCCAAAAGGGATTGGAAACGGATACATTCTTTCTTTTGGAACGTTTCGGGTTTATATTGCCGGAGATACAGAAAATATTCCTGAAATGAGCCACTTAGGAAAAATAGACATTGCATTTTTGCCAAAAAATTTACCCTATACCATGAGCGACGAACAATTTATTGAAGCCGCAAAACGCATACATCCAGAATACCTCTATCCATATCACTATTTTTCGATAGATCGGGACGCCTTACGCAAAGCGCTGCCAAAAGAAATCATTTTAAAATGAATCATACAACTAATTCTCTAACAAAAAACCTGTTTATCTTATGAATTTAGATGGAGCTATTATCGGACTCATCTCTTTTGTTATCATCGGGTTGTTTCATCCTTTAGTTATTAAAGCAGAATATTATTGGGGACAAAAAAGTCGTTGGGCATTTTTGTTGGTGGGATTATTCACCATTGCTGCTTCGCTTTGGGTACATCAAACTTTGTGGAGTGCCATTTTGGGAGTGTTTGGATTCTCATGCTTGTGGAGCATCAAAGAAGTGAAAGAACAAGAACAACGGGTAAAAGATGGACGTTTCCCCAAAAACCCCAACAGAAGAGACTAAATAATATCGTAATATTCTAAAAAAATCTATTCGATTTTTGATTCAACCAAAAGACAAACAACGAATATGATTTTTCAGCTAGTACCTAACAGACTTTCAAAAGCCAATGCAAAACTACATTTTTGAACTTCCAATGGAAGTTCG
>JAJZHJ010000144.1 GCA_021804525.1 Bacteroidota bacterium
CACCGGCTTTCCGGTGAAATCATTCCTCAAGGAGCAAAAAACGAAGCACTGCAAGTCATTTGCGCCACCTTGTTAACCTCCGAAAAAGTTACCATCAGCAATATTCCTGATATTCGCGATGTCAACAAACTCATTGAACTGTTGCAATTGCTCGAAGTTGTGGTTACGCACGATGCTGAAGGAATTTATACCTTTCAGGCTAACAACATAAACGTCGAAGCTCTTTCAACCCCTTCATTTGCACAACAAGCTGCTGCTTTACGAGGTTCAATTATGCTTGTTGGCCCTTTATTGACACGCTTTGGCATTGCAGCAGTTCCTCAACCCGGCGGCGATAAAATTGGACGTCGCAGAACAGACACACATTTTATCGGATTTCAGAAATTAGGTGCCACAGTGCATTACGACACAGACGGATCACGAGTCACCGCACCAACAGATGGATTGAAAGGAGCTTATCTATTACTCGATGAAGCTTCTGTGACTGGAACTGCCAATTTAGTAATGGCAGCCGTGCTCGCAAAAGGAAAAACAACATTATTCAATGCAGCATGCGAACCTTACCTGTTTCAACTTTGCACTATGCTCAATAAAATGGGAGCAAACATCTCAGGAGTCGGTTCCAATTTGTTAATTATCGAAGGAGTGGAAACCTTGGCAGGATGCGATCATCGCATTTTGCCCGACATCATCGAAATAGGCAGCTTTATTGGCTTAGCAGCTATGACACAGTCGGAGATAACCATTAAAAACGTCGGGAAAGAACATTTAGGCATTACGCCTGACATTTTTCAACGTCTTGGCATCTCCCTTTCTTTTCAAGGCGACGACATACACATTCCGGCACAAGAACATTACCATATTCAACGCTTTTTCGATGGATCGATCATGACGGTTGCCGATGCACCCTGGCCGGGTTTCACACCCGACTTGATAAGTGTTGTGTTAGTTGTAGCGACACAGGCAAAGGGAAGTGTGTTGATTCATCAAAAAATGTTTGAAAGCAGGCTCTTCTTTGTTGATAAACTCATTGATATGGGAGCGCAAATCATTCTTTGTGATCCTCACCGTGCCGTTGTTATTGGTCTCGATCACGAACAACCACTTCGGGGCACACGTATGACTTCTCCCGATATTCGCGCCGGAGTAGCCTTATTAATTGCCGCTCTTTCAGCAGACGAAAAGAGCATCATTGATAATATCGAACAAATTGATCGTGGCTACCAACGCATTGACGAACGACTACGCCAGCTTGGTGCTGACATACAACGCATTGACTAAACAACAGAATTTTTCTCGTTTTCTACGTATTCTATTTTTCACAATGACTTGCTTATGAAAACAACATCCTTTATCCGTATTTTATCCCTTTTGGCCATCTTTGGCTGTTCTTTGGTTGGATTTAAAAGCACATTAAAAGCACAACCTCAAACGGAACATTCCCGTATTCAACCCTTGTTACTTACAAACGATCGGGCGCTTGCCTCAGCCGGTAAACAAGTTTTCTTCGGTGACACGCTGTTGGAAAATCATGCCATGGATGCAGTACTCTCTCCTGATGGAAAATGGCTCGCCATTGAAGAACGTTACAGTCTTGTCATAATGAATACAGCCGAAAAACGGATTGTTTATACACTGCCATTGAAAGACATTGCCCAGCTTCCGACAAGCAGAAGCAGAGCAATGAACACCTATTCTGGAATCCGTTGGAATAAAATCAATGATGAAGATCGTATCACATGGAGTGCCGTGGGCGGTAATATTGCTGAATCATATGTCATTCAGGCGCAATGGAACGGACACAAAGCTAGCGTAGTGAAACTATTCACTTACAAAGCACAAGCGCCTGCTGAAACAGCTTTACCAAATGAGGTGTTGATCCGTAAAGAAAATGGACATGACATGCTGTATGTCGTTCTGAATGGCAATAATCAACTCATCAAACAAGATATGCAAACCGGCGACACTATTTGGATTGCTCCAACAGGCGTTGCTCCTTATGGCATTGCTTTGGCAAAAAACAAATTGTATGTCACCAATTGGGCCGGCAGAGTGCCTGATAAAAACGATAAAAACGTTGCCGGCGTACCATGGGGAGAAGCACGCATCGACACCACCAATGCTGCCACCCGTGAAGGCAGTGTCAGTGTAATTGATCCTGAAAGCGGAAAGGTGTTGAAAGAAATTGTTGTCGGACTTCATCCCAATAAAATCATCGCTTCGCCTAACGAACAATATGTTTACCTAACCAATTCGAACAGTGATGCCGTGAGCGTTATCAATACAGAAACCGACATCCTTGCAGAAACCATTCCTGTTAGGTTACAATCAACTATAAATGATTATTTTGGCGATTCTCCCAATGGATTAACCCTTTCTGCCGATGGAAAACAACTTTATGTGGCTGTTGGGATGGACAATGCCATTGCTGTGATAACCTTAGGCAAAAAAAGTTGTTCGAATGGAACGAGTGACCATAGCACCGTCGATGGATTTATTCCCACGGGATATTATCCTTCATCAATTTGCATTAAAGACAACAAACAACTTTTTGTCACCAACATTGAAGCTACAGGGCCTAACCTGCCGTTTCACATGATGGCAGGAAAACCGGCAGTTTACAATACCCATCACATGCTGGCCTCCGTTTCCGTTATTAACATGCCAACTCAGAATCAATTAAAGCTATACACAAAACGAGTGATTGCCCTCAATCAACTCCAGCGGCTAAAAAATGCACAACTTAAACCTCGTGAAGGCGTTGCAGCAAGACCACTCCCCGAACGTATCGGTGAACCTTCCGTTTTCAAGCATGTGCTTTACATTATCCGCGAAAACAGAACGTATGATCAGGTACTTGGCGATGTGAAGGAAGGTAACGGAGATTCTCAGTTATGTACTTTTGGAAAAGAAGTAACCCCTAACGCTCATCAATTGGTCAAAGATTATGAGTTGATGGACAATTACATGACTTCGGGAAAATGCTCGGCAGAAGGTCACCAATGGACGGATGCTTCGATTGTCACCGATTATATTGAGAAAAACGTTCGTGCCTGGTTTCGCAGTTATCCCCATGTGCAAACTGACGCATTGGTTTATGCCCCCAGTGGATTTTTATGGGATAATGCACGTAAGCATGGCAAGTCTGTAGAAATTTTTGGTGAAGCTTGCATTCCAAAATTCAATCCTTCGTTTACATGGAGTTCGATTTATGCTGACTATGTCAACGGAAATCCTTTCCAATTTACCAACGTTACGACGCTCAACACCGTAAAACCATTACTTAGCCCAACATATCCGGGCTACGACAGCCATAAAATCCCCGATCAAATCCGTGCAGATGCTTTCGTTGAAGAACTTAAACATTATGAAGCCATGCAAGGCGATTCATTGCCACAACTGCTGATTATGGCACTCCCAGCCGATCATACAGCAGGAATGGCTCCGGGATTTCCAACTCCAAGAGCTATGGTTGCCGACAACGATTTTGCATTAGGAAAAATCATTGATGCATTTACACACAGTAAATTTTACAAAAACAGCGTCATTTTCATAACGGAAGATGATTCTCAAGACGGATGGGATCACGTTTCGGCATTTCGAACAGTTGGCATGGTTATCAGTCCCTATTCACGCCTGCATAAAGCGGTTTCAGCTCCTTACAATCAACCCTCTGTAGTCAGAACTATTGAACAAATCTTAGGCCTGCCACCAATGAACATTCAGGATGCAATCGCTACCCCGATGTGGAATTGTTTTACCGACAAACCCGATTACACACCCTATTTTGCCATACCCAACCGCATTCCGCTCAACGAGATGAATAAACCGCTGACGGCTCTGAAAGGTAATGCCTATCATTTTGCCAAATTAAGCCTTGAACCGCAATTTGCCGGCATAGATACCGGAAACGACGATTTGATGAATCGTATCATTTGGTATGCAACCAAAGGGAATACACCCTACCCTACTAAGTTTGCAGGAAAAGATTCGGATTGAATTTATGCAGGCATAAGGTGACTGCCTGATAAAAACTTATCGTAGCGATAGCCTCTTTTGAACAGAGACTATCGCTTTTTTTTGCAGAATCCGGCTTATTTACTGCTTTTCATTTTCTTTAGCCACAAGTAAACTGCCCAAATAGCAGTGATAACAAATAGGATAAGAACCGGAACCAAATAATGGTGGAAAAAGTGGTGAAAATATCCACCAACCAAAATAAATGCAGTAGCAATAGCGATTTTTAATACAATAAATTCTGCATTCGACCAGCTTGTTTGAATTTTAAAGAAGTTCATGGTGATTGTTTTCTGATTTTGTTTACTCAATGAAATACACCTAACAATTCGATCTTTTATGCTTATTTTCTTCTTTTCGGCTGCAAATATACACGTAATTATTAGCAACATACAACTATTATTGAAATATTTTCTATCAATCGAAAAGGAAGCATCAAAAGAGAGGAAATAGACAAAAGAAGTGATGCTGATGTTCATATTCAGCATAGGCAAAGCTAAGACATGTTTTGAATCAGCATCTTTTTTCGAGCTGTATATATCTTGCAGGAACAAAAAAGCTACAAAAAACACGGAAGGACTTCTTAGTTCTTTCCAATGCTATTTTTTCGGGTAGTTTTTGTTCATCTTTTATATTCGAAGTAATGTATCAAAAGATTGTCGAAACATCGTAAGATTTGATAAGATGACATAACGTAGTTAGTTTCGGAATCCTATGACTAAAGCTATGCTGACAATGGAGAGAATAACCAGCATAATCCCTATTCCAATAAAGCATCCCTCTATAGGACGATAGGAATTGACATATTCTTTTTCAAAATCATAGAGATCATCTTCATTTTCCATCTTCATTTTTTACAAACAATTAATATTAAGATAACTACAGTAAGTGTGCTTATCATACAAAGAAGCAAAGGATAAAGATTTTTTCTTGCTTAATCCTACCTAAATAAAAAGCGTTTGGCCTGCGAAAATGT
>JAJZHJ010000145.1 GCA_021804525.1 Bacteroidota bacterium
ACCTTCAGTACAACTTTTTAAACAATTCATTTTTGTCCATGCCAGTTCACGAAGTTGTAATATTTGTTCATCCAATGTTTTCCTGACTGTTTGGTTGTCAGTTTCAAATTGACTTGTTTTCAGCACTGATAAAATAATGGTTTCTATTTTATCCACAAAATAAGGAATCGCTTTCTTAACTCTATCTTGCAACGGATTGTTTTTTTCAACTGTTACGGTTGATTGTAAAAGCGTTTTTATCTGAGTGTGAAATCGATCATTAACCACTAAAACATCAAGTTCAAAATCACTACTCATATTGCGAATATCATCAAATTTAATTCCGATAATTATTGCTTCGTGTTCATAAAGTTGATGAAGCAAATTAGCCAAAGCTTGCTTTATAGGAACAAAATCAAACAACTCAAACAATAATTGATAAACATATTCCTCTTGAGCTTTCTCCAACATAATTGCAGTTGGTCGTTCTTGTTCAAATTGTTGGGTAAAATTAGCCACTTCTTGATCTAGTATTAATGCACTTTCACTAAATAAAGAGGTTAAAATCAAGCCTTCCAATGAACGACAACGACTCAACGCCACATAAATTTGTCCGTGAGCAAAAGCCGCTTTAGCATCAATCATCACACGATCGAAGGTTAATCCCTGACTTTTATGAATGGTAATTGCCCAAGCTAATTTCAAAGGAAATTGCACAAAAGATCCAATGATAGTCTCAACTACTTCATGTGTCTCTTCATTGAAACTATACTGCATATTATGCCATTCCATACGAGAGAGCGTGATAAGTTGTGCATCTGCATCGCACATCACCGTAATTGATTCTTTATTGAATGAAGTAATGACACCTATCTTACCATTATAAAATGCTTTAGCTTCCGAAGGATCATTTTTCAAAAACATGACGCGAGCACCTTCTTTCAATTCCAAACGAGCATCGGTTGGATAGGCAGACTCGGAAAATTCTCCTGAAATGACCGCTTCAAAAAAACGGGAAGGTTTAGTTAAGCGATTGAGATGATCTATGTTAACGCGTTGTGCTTGATTATTATGTGTAGTTAAAATGACATGGTCATCTGATTGAAAATTTGGCACATACCGGCTTCGTAACAACTGATAAATATCAGGCTTAAGACGATTTTCGCGAACCGCATTGAGCAGACGAATAAACTCTGCATCGCGTTGTCGGTAAACATGTTCCAATTCAATAGTTACAAAATGTGCACGTTGTAAAGCGTAACTGCCGAAAAAATATGAGGTTTTGTAATATGGTTCTAAAAGCTCTTTGTCAATGTCGGTAACCACAGGCGGCAATTGTTGCAAATCGCCAATCATCAACAGTTGTACACCGCCAAAGGGTTCTTTTCGTCTTCTATACCGACGCAACGCGGCATCAATAGCATCCAACAAATCGGCACGAACCATGCTTATTTCGTCTATTATCAGTAAGTCCAGATTTCTGATAATAGCAATTTTGATACGAGAAAGCGATTTTTCGTTCGAATTGTGTTCTTGTATAGGAATAAACGGGGAAAGTGGTAATGCAAAAAACGAATGGATTGTCACTCCTTCCGCATTCAATGCAGCAACACCTGTTGGTGCTACGACAATCATCCGCTTGGAAGAAATCGTCTTAAGTTGTTTCAAAAAAGTTGTCTTGCCTGTTCCTGCTTTGCCGGTCAGAAAAAGGTGTCGGTTCGTATTTTGAATGAACCCCAATGCCAAATTGGCTTTTTCATTGTCGGAAAATGTAAGTGTATCCTTTGACATTGATTTTCATGTGAATTTATTTGAGAACACAGACAAATGGATAATCAATCCATTATAATACCTTATTTCTTGGTACTGTAGCCACAAAATCTTTTAAGTAAAATGGTTCAAAATAGGCAGTATCGACAAATTGACCTTTCAGAAACGCTTTTTCTGCCAACTCAATCATTTCATTTGCTTTTGGAACAATATCTGCTACAAATTGGGCGTTTGGCTGTGTAATGTGCATTCGACATTTGTCGGCTCCATTACCAAAAAATAGAATCGGATAGTTTTCCAACCACGGTAGATAAGTTTCATCATCAACAATATCAGCGGCTATTGGACGAACACATTGTAATTGTTGATCGAAAATAGCCGAGTAAACTTCCATACGTCGAGCATCAATCATTGGACAAAGCAATGAAGATTCATCCAATGTTGTTGTTTTTAATGCACTATAAGTCAATAATTCAAGCGTATTTATAGTAATCAACGGCACACCCCACCCGTAGCAGAGTCCTTTTGCCATAGAGACTCCAATGCGTAAACCTGTATACGAACCTGGCCCACAACTTACAGCAATAGCATCAGGGTGCATATCCAGAGCACGCATATTGCATAGAATTTCATCAACGAATGGAGCTAAGAGCACAGCATGTGATGGACCATCAAACGAAATACGATCAGAAATGAGCTGTCCATCCACAGACAAAGCAACCGAACAAACGGATGTGGATGTTTCAAGATGAAGAATAACAGGCATAATGAGAGTGCTTAGAACAGCTAATGAGTATAATATAACTGCATCGCAAAATTAATTTGCAAATGTACACTTTTTAACCCAAAACCCGTACATTTGCATTCTAATTTTTAATCGCTTAGCCCTATGCTTCAATCCATGACTGGGTTTGGAAAATTTTCCCGTGAAATTGCCAACAAACAAATCACTGTTGAAATAAAAACACTGAACAGCAAACAAATTGATATTTCTCTTCGTATGCCATCTGCATTTCGTGAGAAGGAGTTGGAATTGAGAAAAGTGATTACTCAACATTTGGAAAGAGGAAAAGCAGAAGTATCCATTCTAATCTCAAATCCGAATGAAAAAATCACTCAGCAAATCAACACAACAGCATTCAAAAGTTACTATGATCAAATTTGCCAATTAGCAGAATTGACTGGAATTCCGCAACCTGAGAATTGGTTCGACATTCTTCTTAAACTCCCACAAGTGTTTGAAAATGAGGAGAAGGTACTTGATGAAAATGAATGGAACACGGTTCTACAAGTTACGCTAGATGCCTTACAACAAGTAGAAGAATTCAGAATGCAAGAAGGTCGTTCTTTAGAAAAACTTTTTGATGAAAAACTGGTCCATATCAACCAGTTACTCGATTCCGTATCACAATATGAAACAGAGCGTATTGATCGCGTTAAAAGTAGATTACGTGAAGGATTACAAAATGTCGGAGAAAATTACAATGCCGATCGGTTTGAACAGGAATTGATCTATTACATTGAAAAATTAGATGTAAACGAAGAAAAAATGCGACTGCAAAATCATCTCGACTATTTTCGCACTACGATGACAAACGAACCCAATCCAGGTAAAAAACTTGGATTCATAGCACAAGAAATGGGTCGGGAAATCAACACGTTAGGTTCAAAAGCCAATCACAGTGAAATGCAAAAGATAGTGGTATTGATGAAAGATGATCTGGAACAAATCAAAGAACAAGTTTTTAATGTTTTATAAGTAATAAAACACATACTGATGACACAAGGAAAAGTAATTATATTTTCAGCGCCATCTGGAGCGGGCAAAAGCACTTTGATTAATCATTTATTACGAGGGGATCACCCGTTCCAATTCTCCATTTCAGCTACGAATAGACCTCCACGAGGAAACGAGCAAAATGGAATAGAATATTTTTTTCTCTCGACAGAAGAGTTTCTTTACAAAATTAGCAACCATGAATTTATTGAATATGAAGAAGTTTATCCTAATAAATTTTATGGAACGTTGAAAAGCGAAGTTGAACGAGCACTCTCAGCCGGAACAAATCTTTTATTTGATGTTGATGTGAAAGGAGGCTTGAAACTCAAAAAATATTTTGGAAACCGTGCATTAGCCATTTTTGTACAACCACCTTCGATCGAAGAACTTAGAAACAGATTAGAACATCGCGGAACGGATGCCCCTGAAGTGATTGATGAACGCCTTTCAAAAGCAGCTTCAGAAATGGAATTTGCGCCTCAATTTGATGTAATAGTGATGAACAAAAATATTTTGGAAACAGTACCTCAGGTCAAATTGCTCATTTCCAATTTCTTCACAGCAGAATGATCATTCAAAATTAAAACTGAGAACCACAACCCTTGATGTTAACTTTGAAATTTCGTCGGTAAATTTCGGATCCCCAAAAGTCCCTGTTGTACGCGCCGAAGATGGCGTCAGCAAGTTATTCAACCCGAAACAAAACTTCAGTTCTGGCGCCAAGCGGAAGAAATCGAAATAAAAATCACAACCCACACCAACTGCCACATAAAAATCAGAAGGTTTGAGTAAAACAGGCTGTGTATTATCCCGACCTAAATCATAAGTGATTCCTCCGCCTATCAATAAATATGGGCGAGAACGACCATACCAGATCGAACGATATTTTAAGTAGATTGGCAAATCGACAATCGAAGATTTAACTGTTTGTGGAGAAGCTGATATTGTAGGATCTTCATAAGAAATCGTTCGATCAGCGAAATTTAGCGTTGGCACAAAACGAAGGTTGAGAAATTTTGATAACCGCATATCACCGATTATCCCAACAGAAAAACCCGGTGAAACTGATGAGACTTGTGCTCCTTTGGTTGCATCAACTGGTGTCACGCCAAAACTATAGGCATTGATACCTAACACAAATCCATAATGCCATGGTCTATCGTCTATTTCACGAAAACCATTATCTTGAGCAAACAATGTTGTTGTAGCATTGATACCAAGTAAAACCATCAAACAGAACCAAATTTTTCTCATACACTGCCCTCCAGAACATTTAAATTTATAACGGTGATCTCGGAGAAAAAGTATTTGTTTCAAGCTTGTCTTACCTAAAAAAGTAAAGCAGAAAGAAGATTCTAAAATCATCTTCTTTCTGCTTTACTTTTAATATATATGAATTAAATTTTTCCCCGTCATATCTTTAGGTTGTTCAATGCTGAGCAAAGCACAAATTGA
>JAJZHJ010000146.1 GCA_021804525.1 Bacteroidota bacterium
GATCAATTTTACCGATGAAAAGAATAAGACTAAATGAAAAGAATAGAAGTTATCATCTCACAAAAATAAACAGTAACTTTGTTTTGCAAAAGAGTTTTTTGTGTTGATATGTTTGACGAATTCTCTTTGTTGTATTTATTTGTAAATGAGTAATTTGATCTTGTTCCTAACTTTCATTCTTGAATAATATCATTATGAACCTAATTGCAAAAAAACTTTTTGGAACGTTCAAAGGAACGGTGCAACTTGAACGTGAGATGTATCAATTGGAGCAGGCGTTCGAACGCTATATGGCCATCGAAAAATCCGATCTTTTACGTGAATACAAAGCATTGCGCAAAGAGGTAAAGTCATCCGCTTTTAAGGATAACAAAAAGTTGTTGATCAACAGGAGGTTCAAAGACACGGAAGAATATCGTGATTGGCACAAATACAACAGATTAAAGAACAACTCCAAGCTGAAACAATATTTTGAAATACAAAAATCACTTGAGTTAGCCAACTTTTTGGCCTTTAAGGAAACAAATGAATATGAACTGATTGGGAATAAAATTGAGCTTAAAAAATCGGAACAATTGCGACGATTCAGAGCGTATGAGAAATCAAAGGATTATAAGCTCTATACCCGTTTTCATGGTTCGTATTTGTTGCAAGAAGACGAACGGTTGCAGCAAGTTGTGTCCACGCCTGAGTTTAAGCAATTCAAAGCCTTTTGGTCTGATCCTCATCGTTGGCTTAAAACGGACGCCTATCAAAAAGAAAAACGCTTCAACGAATTGACTAATCATGCTGATATTCTGTTTTATCAACGGACTGACCCTCAGAAGTTTTTATTTTTTCAAACCTGGGACAAAGTTTTTGATGATGAATTTAACGGTCCTGAATTGGATAAAACGAAATGGGAGGCTGGCTATTATTTTTCTGATCCGCAACTTATTCGTCACTATTCGCTGACAACGTGCAAACAAGCTAATAATGAGGGGAAAAATGTCACGGTGGCAGATGGTTGTTTAACCATCGAAACGCTCCAAGAGTCGGTAACAGCTCGTGCCTGGGATGAACAACAAGGGTTTGTGATGCACTCGTTTGATTATACTTCCGATGTGATTAATGCGGGCAATGCTTTCAAAATGACTTCTGGTTTAGTACAAGTAAAACTCCGTGTTCGTGGAGGAAAAATTATCCACATTTGCTGTTTGGCTAATGAGCGTAAAACCCCTCAAATCAATATTTTTCATGTCGATCACAAGATGATTTCAGTAGGATATATCATGAATAATATCAGTCAAAATCAACGGATTCGAGGCATTTCTCCTTATGATTTTTATATTTTCAGTGTAGAATGGAGTCCTGAAAAATTAATCTGGCGTGTGAATGATCAAGAGGTCTTTCGTGCTGCAAAAGGGATTATCCCTTCTGTCCCGTTGTTCCCCTTGTTTGCTTCTATTGTGAGCCAACAGCAACCAGGAGTTGGATGTCTCGATATCGATTGGATTCGTATTTATAAATTGAAGGAGTCAACGGCTAAATAGCCATTTAAAAGCAATCGGAAAGAGCAAAATTTAAGTTTTACCATATCAATGACACACGAAGAAATTTCTCAATTATTAAGACAAGAAGCGGATGCCGTTCTTCATATTCCTGTAAATGAATCATTTAATGCGGCAATTGATCTCATTGTTGAAAAAGTTCATGCCCATCATGGTAAGTTAGTAACCAGCGGTATGGGCAAGGCTGGCCAAATAGCGTTGAATATTGCCACAACCTTTAGTTCTACCGGAACTCCCGCTGTTTTTCTTCATCCGAGCGAAGCGCAGCATGGCGATTTGGGTGTTTTGCAAGCCAACGATGTGATGTTGTTCATCTCAAATTCTGGAAAGACGCGCGAAATTCTGGAACTGGTCGAATTATCACATCACCTGTATGACACGTTGCCGTTTATTGTCATCACCGGAAATCCGGAAAGTACTTTGGCAGCGCTGGCAGATGTAGTTCTGGCTACAGGAAACCCAGAAGAAGTATGTGCACTGGGGTTAACGCCTACAACTTCAACTACTATGATGACAGTGATTGGAGATGTATTGGTGGTGGGAACTATGCGTCGCATCAATTTCTCCCGAAATGAATACAATAAACGGCACCATGGTGGTTATTTAGGCCAAAAGTCTAAGGAATAATAGAAATCTCACACTATATATAATATATTGCATCATGCGGGTGCAATATGGCTAAACAAAAAAAGCCGCTTTCGATTAAGAAAGCGGCTTTTTTTGAGAAAAAGAGCTATTCGGAAATAACCTCAAAAGGAATTTCCACGCTTACTTCTTTATGCAATTTCAGTGTAGCTTTGTATTGACCAACTACTTTGACTGCTTCTTTGATCAAAATCACTTTTCGATCTACGGTGTGTCCTAATTTTTCTAATGCTTCTGCAATCTGAATGTTGTTGACCGAACCGAAAATTTTACCTGTCGAGCTGGTTTTAGCGCCAATAGTAAGCGAAATGCCTTGAAGTTTTTCAGCTAATTCTTGAGCTTCAGCTTTGATTCGAGCCAATTTGTGTGCACGTTGGCGCAAATTTTCGGCTAACATCTTTTTTGCTGAGGGAGTAGCTAAGATAGCTTTACGTTGAGGAATCAGATAGTTGCGTCCATATCCGTCTTTCACTTTTACGACGTCATCTTTATATCCTAAATTGACAATATCTTCTAACAAAATAATTTCCATATTCTTTCCTCCTTTTTATTTCATCATGTCGGTTACGTAGGGAAGCAATGCCAAATGGCGTGCTCTTTTAACAGCTTGAGCTACTTTGCGTTGATATTTCAACGAAGTACCGGTGAGACGACGAGGAAGAATTTTACCTTGCTCGTTAAGAAACTTTTTTAAGAATTCCGGATCTTTGTAGTCGATGTATTTGATGCCGTTCTTTTTGAAACGACAATATTTCTTCTTTTTAGTATCGACTGTAGGTGGATTCAAATATCTGATTTCTGGAGTGTTTGTTGCCATAATTATTTTTCCTTTCCTTCTTTTTTAGTCGATTTCAAACTCTTTCTTTTTTCAGCGTATTCTGCTGCAAATTTGTCCATGTGGAAAGTCAAGAAGCGAATTACCCGTTCGTCACGGCGAAATTGCACTTCCAATTTTTCTACCAAGGAAGATTCTCCTTTAAATTGCAAAAGCGCGTAGAAGCCTGTCGACTTCTTTTGGATGGGGTAAGCCAACTTGCGTAAACCCCATAACTCTTCATTCACGATCTCTGCCCCCTCTTGTACCAAAAGATCTTTGAATTTTTCAACCGCTTCCTTCATCTGTACATCAGACAAAACGGGAGTTAAAATGAAAACGGTTTCATAATTGTTCAACATACGGTTTGATAATTAATTAAATTAAAATTGAGCGTGCAAAGATAACATTTTTCATTGAATGAACAAACAATTTGAGCAACAAATTTTTGTGTCTACGTTATGGGTTGATCGTGCTTTGGAGTTTTTGATCGGATTGAGTTGTCTTTTCTTTAGGCAGAAAATCTATTGAAAGGAAGTGCCGTTTATATTTATTGGCGTTACAAAAATGCTGGAAAATAGTTTTACATGATCGATGCCACGAATGTGAAGTTGCAGCCTTAGGTTAATAGACAGATTTATTTGAAATTACCAGCATGATAAATGATATTCAGTTCGGTTTTTTATTTGAATCAAAAAATGTATCTTTAACCCGCCAATTGTGGATAAATGAATGTTCAAGGATTGGTTTTTGTTGAATAAATGTTTTTAATCTTCCCATTATGTATCCATTCTCAGATGCAGTTAAAGAATTGCGTTCTTCTGCAATTCGTGATTTAATGAATTTGGCTACTCACCCTGATATGATTTCTTTTGCTGGTGGTATGCCCGATAATGAATTATTTCCATTGAAAGAAGTTCAGGAAATTGTTGCCGGTTTGTCGGTAGAGGAGCAGCAGGCTGCGTTGCAATATGCACCTACAACAGGATACCCTCCATTACTGAAAGAACTTGAACAATGGCTGAAACGAAAAGGATTGCCGGTTGAAAACAATCACCTTATTATAACAACCGGTTCGTTGCAGGGGATCAATATTTTTGCAAAATTATTTGTCAATCCTCATGATGTAGTCTTAACTGAAAACCCTTCGTTTATAGGTGCTTTATCGGTTTTTAATTCGTATTTAGCCGATGTTCATGGGATTTCGATGGATAGCGAAGGTATTGATATCGATCAATTAAAATCGGCATTGGCGCTAAACCCGAAATTACTCTATGTAATGCCAACCTTTCACAATCCTGCAGGAATTTCGTATAGCCTGGAGCGCCGTCGACAACTTTTGGAAGTAATGAATTGCACATCCATTCCAATTTTGGAAGACGATGCTTATGGTGATTTGTTTTTCAACAGTGATGCCGTCTCATTGCATACTCCGTTGAAGACTCTTTCTGAAAAAGAACAACAAATTTGTTACACAGGATCGTTTTCTAAAATATTTGGGCCGGGCATACGTTTGGGTTGGATGTTGTTAAGTGATGATTTCTATCGCAAAGCAGAGTTGTGCAAGCAGGCATTCGATGCATGTTCGCCTTCATTTACACAGGTGCTGGCGAATCGCTTTTTAGCGTCTGGTAAATTAGATCAGTATGTGACGTGGGTTAGGGCTATTTATAAACAACGATGTGATTACATGGTAGATGCCATAACGCGCCATTTCCCCCAAGAGGTAACGTTTGTTCGACCCCAAGGTGGTTTTTATTTGTGGGTAAAATTGCCTAATGGAATGAACGAAAAAGAATTGCTAAAAGCAGCGATTGCTGGCGGTGCTGTGTTTGTGATAGGCTCGACATTTGATCCGTCAGGAGCGGATAATGGCTATATTCGACTCTCTTTTTCAAACACGTCGGAAGAAAAGATTGAAAGAGGCATTCGCATTATTGGCGATAGGATGAAACAAATGAT
>JAJZHJ010000147.1 GCA_021804525.1 Bacteroidota bacterium
ATATACACGTATGAAAGTTTTGAATGGATGGCAGACCTGATGAAATAGTGAGGACAATTTGTTTCTCTTTATTCTGAGGACAAAAGAAAGTAACCTAAAATTTGGCGGCTAATCAATTTTAAGCTACTTTTGTACCGCAAAATTTGCCTCTTTAGCTCAGCGGTAGAGCAGCTCACTCGTAATGAGCAGGTCGAGGGTTCAATTCCCTTGAGAGGCTCTAAAAATCCTATTGATAAGCCTTTTCTTATTGATAGGATTTTTTCGTTTAATGCATAGATGTTGTTTTTGACGAGTAATTTGAAAGACCGTTGTCCGTTTGCTGCAACCTGCAAAAAAATGGCGTATCTTTGCATAAATGAAATAACAGAATTGTATTCCCTTAGAAAGAGGGCACTTTTGATTGAACATAAATAGTATTTTAATTCGATGAAAATTATTATTGCCGGTGCAGGTGAAACAGGAACTCACTTAGCCAAAATGCTTTCCAGAGAAGGTCAGCAAATTACCCTTTTGGATGAAGACAATATGAAACTGTTGCAAATGAATGCTTTGCTTCATATTGAAACGGTAGTAGGACCTACTACTTCTATTCACTGCTTGAAAGAAGCTGGGGTTGACATGACCGATTTGTTTATTGCAGTGACGCCGTATGAATCGGAAAACATGACTGCATGTCTGTTAGCGGCAAAGTTGGGAGCAAAGAAAACCATTGCACGTATCGATAATAGCGAATATTTGAGTCAAGATTACAAATCAATGTTCGCCGAAATGGGTATTTCATCGCTTATTTATCCGGAGATGCTCGCAGCCATGGAAGTTATTAATGCACTAAAAGCAACATGGCTAAGAGAATATATGAGTTTTGAAAATGACATTATGATTCTTGGAGGAATCAAAATACGCGATCATGCCGCCATTATTCATAAACCTTTAAATTCGGGATATTTTGATCACTCTCGCTATCGGATTGTTGCCATTAAACGCAACAATGAAACCATTATTCCCAAAGGCAGCGATGAAATCTTGACCTCTGATTTGGTCTACTTTATCACCACTCCTGAGAATTTAGACTTTGTGCGCAAAGAATCGGGAAAGGAACTGTATGAAGTGAACAATATTATGATTATGGGAGGTAGTCGTATTTCAGAACGCATTGCTGAATGTATTCCCGATTATATGCGCGTTAAATTGTTTGAAATTGATAAGGGGAAAGCACATCGCTTAGGAGAAAAACTGAACAATGTATTGGTCATCAATGGTGATGGACGCGATGTGGAATTATTAAAAGAAGAAGATATTGAGGAGATGAATGCTTTTGTGGCCCTAACGGATAATTCTGAAACCAATATTCTGGCTTGTTCAGTTGCCAAACGATTTGGAATTATGAAAACCATTGCTGAGGTGGAAAACATGGAGTATATCCCTATGGCAGAAAGTTTGGATGTTGGAGCTGTTTTGAATAAAAAACTATTAACAGCCAGCACTATATACCAATTCACGATTAATGCAAACGTGTCGAATGTGAAATGTTTGACTAATGTGGAGGCTATGGCAGTAGAATTTGTGGCAAAAGAAGGATCGAAGTTTACCAAAACCAGCGTCAAGAATCTTAATTTGCCCGATAATGTGAACATAGGCGGATTAGTACGCAACGGAGAAGGTATTATTGTGAATGGCAACACAACAATTCAGGCTGATGATCACGTGATTATTTTTTGTATGATTTCTGCCATGCCAAGTTTAGAAAGTTTTTTTTAAACTATCTAACAGTTAAAAGGCTGTCAAAGAAAAATTCTGACAGCCTTTCTAGTAAATTGCATGTGCATAAAAATCATTTTACAGCTTCAGCTAATTCAGCGCCAGATTTAAATTTAGCTACTTTTTTAGCTTCAATCGTAATCGGTTTTTTTGTTGCAGGATTAATTCCATTGCGGGCATCTTTTTGTACTACTGAAAAAGTTCCGAACCCAACTAAGCTTACTTTGTCTCCTTGTTTTAATGCTTCAGTAATTGCATTAATAGCTGCGTCCAATGCTTTTTTTGCATCGATCTTTGTTAAACCAGCTTCGGCTGCGATTGCGCTCACCAATTCTCCTTTGTTCATAAACGTGAATTTTTTAATGGTTAGAAATTAACAGGATAGCTCATTCCCAATTGCAAAGATACACGATTCTCTTAACAAAACAAGAAGTGGGCGATTTTTTTTGTAAAAAAGCCCATTTTCATTCATAAAATATGTTTCTTGGCATAAAAACAGCACTATTTTCCCTATTTTTGCTTGAAAATTACCCCTTATGGTCAACAATCAACGTTCTCATTTTTCCTTTCTTCCGCCAGTCGTTCTCAATTTATTGATCATCAATGTGCTTGTTTGGCTAACAAGCGTAGTATTACCCAAGGTTTCTTCTATCGATTTGGATCTTTTGTTGGGGCTCCATTATTGGCAATCGGCAGCGTTTAATCCGCTTCAGTTGATAAGCTACATGTTTATGCACGCATCCTTCGACCACATTTTCTTCAACATGTTTGGCTTGTTTATGTTTGGGCCTGTTTTAGAGCAAGTCTGGGGTGGAAAGCGATTTTTGTTTTTCTATTTATTCACTGGTGTTGGTGCAGGTATTGTACAAGAACTATTCTGGTCATATCAACTGATGCCCTTAATTGGTAGTGCTGCTACACATATTATTTTCCAAGGTGGTTTGGAACCAATAACAATTGGAGCTTCCGGTGCTATTTTTGGTATTCTTTTGGCCTTTGCCATGGTTTTTCCTGATGCTAAATTGTTTCTGTTTTTCATCCCCATACCAGTCAAAGCACGCTACATGATTCCTTTGTATGCTTTAGTAGAGCTATTTTTAGGCGTTGCAAACTTTTCTGGAGATAATGTAGCACACTTTGCTCACTTAGGTGGCGCTTTATTTGGATTAATCTTGATTCTGTATTGGAAAAAGCATCCAAAATTCTTCTAAATATTGAAATACTATGCCTCATTTTGACGATTTACGTCACACTTTTCAACATGGAACAATGTTGAAAAAACTGCTTTATCTCAATATTGCGGTTTTTGTATTGGTTCAGGTCGTGATCATTGGGTTACGACTGTTCAATAGCGACGGGACGGAATGGTTGACTTATCTGGAATTGCCATCGAATTTAGCCACGTTATTGGACAGACCTTGGACATTGCTCACTTATATGATTTTGCATGTTGAAGTGTGGCACATATTATTCAATTTGCTTTGTTTGTTGGGATTTGGGCAACTCTTTTTACTCTATTTTTCGCAAAAACATTTGTTGGGAATCTATTTATTAGGAGGTTTTGCCGGTGCACTTTTTTATGTTGGTGCTTACAATCTATTTCCCTACTTTTCTGTTGCCAAGGAAAATAGCTTCTTGTTAGGTGCCTCAGCATCCATTATGGCTGTCATTGTTGCCGTTGCCACGCATGTCCCTAACTTTGAAGTTTCACTTTGGTTTTTTGGTAAAATAAAACTGAAATACATTGCCATCTTCACATTAACAGTCAGTATCTTGGGCGTCTCGTCGAGCAACGCCGGAGGTGAATTTTCGCATCTTGGAGGTGCATTAGCGGGTTTCTTTTTCGCAAAACGCTTTCATGCTGGCAAGGATTTGACAAAAGGAATCAACAAGTTGATAGATGCGATTACTACCTTGTTTAAGCCGCGACCCAAGAAGTTTAAAGTCACGTACAATCGGGCAAAGCCGGATACTTTCTACAACAAACAGCAGCACGACAACGAGAAAGAAATTGATCAGATTTTAGAGAAGATCAAACGTTCCGGCTACGAGAGTTTATCGTCCGATGAGAAGAAAAAACTTTTTGACCGTAGCAGTCATGCTTAAATATCGACTTATATGAAACGAGTCCCGTCTTGCGGGACGAGTTCCATACATCCTTAAACAAAAAAATATTATCGTATGAAACGAGCATGTATAAACGATTCGCCAATGACGATGAATGTGTAAGCGAGTTCCATATGACCTTAATGAAAAAAATAAACAAATTCGTATGAAAATGATGGTCAAAATAATATTGCTCACGTTTAATGTGCTTTTTGCCATTGGCATGTTAATGGGGAAAGCTGCCACTATTATCGAGCCTTTACATTTGTCTATTTTTGCCTATTGTGGTTTGGCATTTCCTTTCTTATTGTTGGTCAACATCGGGTTCCTTGTGTTTTGGCTTATTACCGGAAGATGGAAATGGACGCTCATTTCGTTGGTGACAGCGCTTATCTGCATTAACAATATCGAGAATACGTTTCCTATTCATATTTTGAAACATACATTGTCGGCTAATACTCCGACGCTCACTGTGATGAGTTATAATATAGACGCATTTGGACAATATGCGCCGGTGAAGGAAGACCGGATAGGCGGCGGCTTACTTTCTTATGTCAACGAGAAAAGTCCTGATGTGGTTTGTTTTCAGGAATTCTATGTTTACAAGCATTCAAATAATAAAGTTACTGAAAATAACATAGTTCACTTGCTTAGCAATTTCCCGTACCACTACATCCACTATTCGGTTCACACTGAATCGTCAGCTGAAGGATTGGCTATTTTCTCAAAATATCCTATTGTAAATCACGGAGTTTGTCGCTTCTCGAAAGGCTATTATTCTACCATTTTTGCTGACATGCGTGTTAATGGAAAAATGATTCGGGTGTTTGATCATCACATGGAGTCGAACAAATTCTCGCTCAATGATCGTAAACATTATGCTGATTTGGTGAGCGATTTTTCAGCAGAACAATTTCACAACGTGGCGCTTACTTTTTCTACCAAAATGAATGAGGCCTATGGGTTACGTGCCAAGCAATCGGATACGGTTGCAACTGTAATTAAAAATTCTCCTTATCCTGTTATTGTGTGCGGCGATTTTAATGATGTGCCGGTTTCCTACACGTATACTACCATTAAAGGGAAGCTA
>JAJZHJ010000148.1 GCA_021804525.1 Bacteroidota bacterium
CAGAAATAAATGACCCAGATGTGCACCACAATTAGCACAAGTAACCTCAATACGTTTTCCATCAGGATCAAGTCGAAATTTCAAAGCTCCTTTAATAGCGTCGTCAAACGATGGCCAGCCGCAAGAAGAGGCAAATTTATCCGACGAGTGAAATAAAGGTGCATGGCATCTTTTGCAGTAATAGGTGCCTTGCTGTGTAGTAGTATCATATTGCCCGACGAATGGAGCTTCCGTGCCGTGATGCAGCATTACTTGTGCTTCTTCGGATGTTAAATGAATATACTTTGCCGGATTGTGAATCTCCTTCAACGTATCCACTGTCACCTGACTTTGAACAAAAGCGCTCAATGCCAGTATAAATATAGATCCTATCAGAATTTTTATTTTCATACGTGAATGATTTGTTTTTTAAGGTCGTATGGAACTCGTTTCATAGCCTGTCAATTTTATAGTTCTAAATTGATCGGATAAAATTGAATCAACCAGTCAGTTATCGTACTACTAAAATCGCTAATCTTTCCCTTTTTTCAAAAGAGTACCTATCCCTCTTCCTAATTTCTCGATGGCCTCCATGCTCTTCACTAATGGCTCTGACGAAACCTCTTCATATCCATCCACCTTGTCAGTCGAATCAAATTGTTGAGGATAAATGAGTAATTTACTGTTCATTTGAAAATACTTATTGATCTTTATCACAATAGTATCCAAATAAGAGAGATACGAAACAGATCCTTTACGGGCAGTCACTAAAATCAATAAATCATCATCCTTGACATGCCTGCCAATGACAAGGAAATCTTCCCAATCTTCAAAAGGATGAAACGCAGCAGTAGTATGTATATTTCTATTTTTAAGTTGCTTATGAAATGCGTCACTGGTTTTTTTGTCCCCGTAAAATTCAATCGGAATGGTCAATTCATTCGATATAGTACTTACTTTCTTCGCCCATAACTCAAATCCGCTTTCCAATTCTGCCAAAGGCGGTACCAAAAGTATCACGCGTTTATGAATATTCAATGGATGCATAAAGTGACACACAAACACATTTTTATCGGTGTAATTAATCAGGTTTTCCGTTTTTTCATTCATGAATTTAGAAAAGAAGCCCGACCGTTGCGGCCAACCAACAACAATGATATCGGCCATAATTTCTCGGGCAATACGGGTAATGCCACTCAACGCATGATGATCGATGGTCGCGATGACATTTGTCTTGATTTCAGCGGCAGAAGCTTGTTTCACATACTCTTCCAACTTCTGTTTTGATTTGAGCATATTGATTTCGGCCTCGCTGTTATTGGGAACCACTGAAAGAACTGAAACGGGGTGGACTGATTTCTTGTCTTTGATCAGAACTACAAATTCAAGTAACTTATCCATAGTAGCAACATTTGAAATCGGCAATAAAATATGCTCATTCTTCATTGCCTCTAACATACGGCTATCCAATTGATCCGATTCTCCACTGATAACAGTTCGTTTAGCGCCACGCTCAGTAGCAAACGAAGCCACAACCGATGTGATCAATATTAGAATAATCGTTCCGTTCAAAATGTTTTGATCTATAATTCCTGCCTGATAACCAACTATAATAACCGCTAATGTGGCAGCAGCATGTGCACTGCTCAATCCGAAAATAAGTTGTCGTTGATTTTTAGAATAATGAAAAATAAGTTGTGTAAACCAGGCAGCCAACCATTTGCCAGAAATAGCTACTGCCGAAAGGGTCAATGCAATAATGATAGCCATTGAACCTGAAAAAATCACATGAACATTCACCAACATGCCCACGGAAATCAAAAAGAAAGGAATAAACAACGTGTTACCAATAAAGTCAATCCGGTTCATCAAAGCCGACGATTGCGGCACCAACCGATTGAGAGCAATACCGGCAGCAAATGCCCCGATAATAGGTTCGAGTCCGGCTACCGAAGCAAGAAAAGCAGCAAAAAACACAACGGACAATACAAAAACATAATGAGCATATTTTTCACTCTCTAACTTCTGAAAAAACCATGTTGCTACGCGGGGAATGACAATAAAAAGAATTGCTAAAAAAATGACCAGCGAAACACCTATCCGAATCCAGAAGCCATGACTTAACTCGCCAAGTTGATTTTCTTTGATAACAGACAAAATAAGCAAAACGGCAGTATCCGTCAGAATGGTACCTCCCACTGTGATGGCGACCGCCTGATTTTTTACTAAACCAAACTTGCTGACAATGGGATAAGTTAACAATGTATGCGTGGCAAACATGCTAGCAGTCAGAAAACTGGCATTAAAATCGTATCCTAGTCCATAATAACAAACCGGAAAGCCTATCGATAAGGGCAGGATAAAGGTCAAAAAACCAAACATCACACTTTTATGCCGGTTCACTCTAAATTCATTTAAATCCAATTCAAGGCCGGCAATAAACATAATGTACAACAGTCCAATGGTCGAAAACAGGTCAATAGCTGAACTTTGACTCAAAATATTCAGCCCATGAGGCCCAATAATGACACCTGATATAATCAAACCGATGATGCCGGGAATATGCAACCTTTTGAGCAAGATAGGCGACAAAAGAATGATGAACAAAATCAATGAAAAAATTAAAATCGGATTACTCAGCGGCAAGATGAATTGCCGTTGTAACTGATTAAAAAAATCAAGCATATCAAATAGTTATAGGTTTCCGATGCAACAAAAAACGAAAATCATTCAGACTGAAAAAAGGTAAACCAGCAAAGAAACAAACGATGTTTTCGTTCTCGATTTACACAAATTCCTCACAAAAGTACTACAAAATGAGACGAAGAACGCCATTGCCAAAAAGATATTTTTATCGATAACCCTTGAATACGGTATATTTCTCATAAACACATACTCAAGCAACCTTCAGAGCAATGAAACATTGCTACATAGTTATTCATTCGGTGCATCATACGGAGTACCTATATTACACGTCGCGACATGCTTGTTTTTTTGAGGCTAAAGACTTAAAAACAGAGGACATTCAATAATGGATAAGCCTCTATCAATCATTTTTATTCCATGAAATGCGTCCTTTGCTTTTCTTGAAATCACTTTTTCAAAAAGTGCAGTTTGAAATAAAAAAAACGATTCAACTATTTGGAAGTTAAAAAAATAATAGTGACCTTTGGCTAATAAAATAGCATACTGATTTACAGAATACCTGAGATCATGGATCAGTAAGATAAGAGAACGGCTTGTAAAAGAGAAATCTCTCTTGCTTAGTTCCGAAGCAAATTGGAACCGTAAATTTACTGAAGATAAAGATGTGTATCTCTATCATTACATGGAGAAGAACCTGTGTATGGTAGAAAGCCCGATTAATAGCGAGTATGATCACGAAACCTACGCGAAAAGAAAACAATCAAATATCTCTATTTTGCCCACTTGATTACAAGGGGAATAAAGAGCGAGAGCAAAAAATCTCAAGAAAATCATTCACGTATGAAAGTTTCGCCACAACGAATCCAACTATATTCTGGGCAAAGCCGGAACAAAGGTATGAAGGTTGTAAGGCGAAGACTACCCGTCCCAGTGGATCTTCTCATCCAACGACGGAAAGGAATATAAAGATATATTATTCCAAAAAACAAGTTACTTAGTGGTTGAATCATTGAATATATTACAAATAAGCAGCAGATTATGAGCTTTATGCTTATGAACAATCAAACAAAATGGAGGAGGTTCCATACGTCCATAATGTTAGAAAATAAAATGCTCCTATGAAAACATTTATCTACAAAAGTGCAATGATTGTTGTGATTTTATTGTCAACTCCGGCATTTAATTCGCAATCTCAGATTCATTTTATTTGGGGAAAGCAATTTGGAACTGACAAGGAAGAATATGCTTTTAACCATGTTGTTGATCAAGATGGAAATATTTATATAGCCGGTAAAACAACGGGTAATATGGGAAGTAATAACCTTGGCCAGAACGATGGATTTATTATTAAAATTGACAGTTTGGGAAATATCAAATGGTCAAAACAATTTGGAACAAGCGGAGATGAAAATGTTCAATGGTCGGCAATTGACAATAAAGGGTGTGTTTATATTACAGGTTCTACTACCGGTGCACTGAAAGATAAAAACTTCGGAAAGGAAGATATTTTTGTTGTAAAATATAATCCTGATGGTCAAATGATGTGGTCAAAACAATTTGGCACAGACAGCACTGATATTGGGAAAGGTATCTATGTGGATCATAAAGGATATGTATATATAACAGGCATGACCAGAGGTAGATTGGGAAAATCTTCTTTTGGCAAATCCGATGGGTTTATTATGAAATTAGATAGTGATGGTAATCAATTATTCACCTATCAATTCGGCACCGAAGGCGATGACGAGAGTGATGCCATAACCGGAGACAATAATTCCAACATTTATGTATGTGGTTCGACGTGGGGCGATCTTGGTGCAAAGAATAAAGGTCTTATCGATGTATTCACAGGGCAATTTACTGATGAAGGAAATCTTGTGCGATTTAATCAATTCGGCAGTGAAGGTTTTGATATTGCTATGGATTTAAAGGTAGATAAAGACAAGAACATATATGTAGGTGGCACAACATCCGGAAATCTTGGTTGTCAACCATTAGGGGAAGGAGATTGTTTCCTGACAAAAATTAATGATAAAGGGGAGGTTTTATGGACCAATCAGTTTGGAACAAAAAATCACGATGGCATTCGAAGCGTTACCTTGAATGATAAAATATCGGATAAAATTCTTGTAAGCGGCCTTTTAAATTTACCTCCGGCACAAGCATTTATCAGGATGTATAAAAAAGACGGGAGTTTTCTGTGGGAAAAGAACTTAATTGATGACTATAAAGGGTGTGATGCATCAGGGAAAGACGTAAGTATGGATGATAAAGGAACTATTTATCAATTGGGTCTT
>JAJZHJ010000149.1 GCA_021804525.1 Bacteroidota bacterium
ATACAAGCATTCTTCTTCCTTCTTCATAAATTAATCGTGATTAAATTTCAAACCAAACAAACCATCATTATTCAAAATGAAAAGCTCTTTATTTTTTAATAATAGCAAATCCATTGATATAGTACATCAATGCGTACGTATCCCTCATTCAATCAATAATAATGCAACATGAGTGGCTATAAAAAACGACGGATTGCCCTTAATGTATGCGAATAAGTTCCCGTGTATACAGAACGAATGCCGTAATGATCGATAGACGCAATATGCACTTGCCCCGAAGCATGCAACACTTCATGATCATTCAACAAAATACCCACGTGGCTAATATAACCATCTTCGTGATCGAAAAAGACTAAATCACCACGCTCTGCCTCTGATAAAAAATTGACAGATTTTCCAAACATTACTTGTTGGCGAGCATTTCGAGGCAACAATACGCCACACATTGAAGCAGCTACCTGCACTAATCCTGAACAATCAATACCCATGATATTTTTCCCTCCCCAAAGATAGGGTGAATTCAAATAGCTAAGTGCAAAAGTTACAAAATCTTCTTTCTTTGGTGCCTTGACAATATTGTCGATGGAGAATCTATACTGTTTTCTTACTACAATCATAGTTTCATTTTCCATGTCATAAAAAGGAAGAACAGCACCTCCCGGCAAAGGCATTTTTTCTCCGGTGGCAGTAACAGCATAAGAAAGGGCAACGCACGACACAACTTGCAAATTATCACAAAGTCGTTGAAACGTTTCAGCATCTATTGGCGTCATCATCTTTCGATCAATCCAACCACGCTCGCCATCACGCACATTTTCAATATGAACCCATTTATCCAACCACTCATCAACAATAAAATATTCACCAAATAGTAGTTGTGTTAATTGTTCGCTCTCTTCCGACGCTTCTCTCCTAAGAGGAAGAACGCTCATCAAGGTAATTCCGTACATACTTTTTTTTAATAGGATAAGAGATTACAAAGGTAAAAAAACTTCTATAACCACTTCTTTTTGCTAAAAATTGGCTCCAATTAATGCTGAATTTCATTAAGTTATACAACAATCTAATTATCAATATTTTAACAACACACACAAAGATAATAAATCACAAATAATATGCGTTGGAGGGTGAGGCAGTACAATGTTATCAATAGAGAGTTTATCGGGCAGATAATACACTTGATCTAACCCAAAATTCATAGCACCTTCGATGTCAGCTTCATAGTTGTCTCCTATCACCAAGCATTCCTCTTTCGAAGCACCTAATTCACATAATACTTCATTAAAAAATTCAGGTTTTGGTTTGTGATAGCCAATGGTTTCTGACAAAAACACATGCGAAAAATAAGAAGACAACCCTGAGCGATGTAACTTTTTATATTGTACTTCTCCAAATCCATTAGAAATAATAGATAAGTCGTACTTGGGACACAAATATTCGAGTGTTTCAATGGCATGGGGCATCGTAGTGGTTTTCTCGGCACAACGATCTAAATATGCAGTTCCCATTTTGCCCGCCAAAGAAGTATCTAAGATTCCGAAAGGTCTCAATGGAGCCAAGAACCGTTCAACATGCAAAAATGACTTTGTTATTTGCTGTTTTCCATACAATCTCCATAACGCCTGATTGTTTTCTTCGTAGCTCTTGGCATACTCATCAAACGTGGCATAGTAATACTGCAAATTATATTGATCAAAAATATCTTCTAAAGCAGCTTTTGAATTTTCCTTGAAATTCCACAGCGTATCATCTAAATCAAACAACAAAAATTTATAAGGCAGTGTATTATGTTTATTCATCCAGTAATTTAGTAGGTATATATTTATTCAAGAGATAGTTCATCGATTATCTTAGTTACTTGCTCAATGATCGAGTGTTTATCGTCATTCTCAATTACATAATCTGCCATAGATATTTTTTTTTCATCCGACCATTGATTTTTTAAGCGTTGCATGCCAGCCTCTTTAGTCATTCCATCACGCTGAATAATTCGATCAATACGCAACTCTAAGGGTGCAGTTACAACCACAATTTTATCCATTAAAAGAGAAAACTCACTTTCAAACAAAATAGCCGATTCTAAAAACACCAGAGGAGAACGTTTCCCATCTGCCCAAATCAAAAAATCAGTTTTAACAGCAGGATGAACTAATTGATTTAACGTGTTCAGGCGATCAGGCTTACTGAATACCAAGGAAGAAAGGTACTGACGATTTAAAGAGTCGTCGGTATAAATTAATGAACCAAATTCTATCACTAATTTTTCGCGTAAATATCGGTCATTTTGCATCAAATATTTTGCATGACGATCAGAGTCATAAACAGGAATCCCCATTATTTCTATAACATTGGCAACAAACGACTTTCCACTACCAATGCCCCCTGTAAGTCCAATCTTTTTCATGGATTAATATTAATGTTTAGTTTCAAGCAAATAATCCACTGATTCAGGAATCACCCGACTGTGCTTTAGCACTGATTCAGGTGCTAGAAGCGTTACATTTGCTTTCAAATTTACTTTCTTTGGCAACATATTATAATCGACTACAGCACGTAAATCATCAGCCTTCAGTTGATTAAAATGTGATATTCCAACAAGACAGACTACTTTTACAGAAGCGGGAAAAGTTCGCAATAATAAGTTCTTGGGCATATTAATTGCCACAATAGGTACCTCAATACTTTTTTCCGTAAAGGGTTCTACAAGCGCTTGCAGAATTACCGATGAAGGATCAACTCGCAATGATGCAGGCACATGTAGTTGACATTTCATATTTATAGAATCCTTGACATTTTTCAAAAAAAATGGATCAGTATAAATTGCCGTCATTGTATCAAGGATACTCTTTGATCCAAAAACTGCAACCTCGTTCGGGATAAGCTGTATGGAGTCAGAAAGCATAAATTGACGGGCAAGCTGGATATTCCCGGAAAAACGGACAGGGAGTCTTTTAGCATACAATTTGGTATACGACACAACTAATGTATCGGGAGATAACGAAAGAGAGCCTGCAGAAGATCGTAAATGAGAAAATACTTCCTTTTCATAATAGTGCGTGAAGAGAAGTATCTTTCCGTTTGTATAAAAATGATGTGATAGGTCAATAGTAATAGACGGCAATTTTTGTCCAAGCATGTAGAAAAAAAGGGAAGACCCTTTATCCTTGAATGTTGCTATTAAATGAGTCGGCAATGTCTCATCTACTTGCACATCAGCAGGAATTCCCTTATAAACAACAGGAACATCCAAGTGCACTTCCTGCCATTGACTGGTTTTATAGAGAAACCACAACAATGTGGACAAAATAAAAAAAAGCAAAAAAACAAATACTTCCTTTGTAATAAAAGAAGTTTTTGCTTTTCTGCTTAAGCGAACTATCTGCTTTTTTAAGTGATTAGCAGACATAGATTCTCTTCTTATTTCGTATTTTGTGTATCTGCTGCAGTTGCAAAAACAGAATTTTTATCCACACGAACACGTACATTCTCATCAATTTCGAGTAATACAGAGTCGTCGTGAATTTCTTTAATACGGCCGTAAATGCCACCGGAAGTAATCACTTTATCACCAATTTTCATGGACGAGCGAAAATTCTTGATTTCTTTCTGCCGTTTCGATTGTGGACGAATCATGAAAAAATAGAAAACGACAAAAAGTAAAACGATCATGATGATGCCCGAAAAATTCCCCATACTAGATGGACTACCCGCTGCGGGTGTTTGTAAAATAAGAGCTAAAGTGTTCATAAATCTACTAATTAATGGATTATAAATTTACACGAAAATATCTCACACACAGTTCAAAACATCAACTAACCTTGATCAATTTTCCTTCTTGGCGCAAGTGTTCTACAATCTTATCTAACACGCCATTGACAAAGGTAGCACTTTTTTCTGTACTATATTGCTTGGCAAGTTCAATATACTCATTTAACGTAACATTGATCGGAATAGTAGGAAATCCCTGTAATTCAGCAAGCGCCACCATCATGATAACCACATCCATATAAGCTATTCGATCCAATTCCCAATTTTTAGTAAACTCATCAATCAATTTTCGATTTTCTTCTCCATACTCAATAGTATCAGAAAAAAGTTTTTGAGCAAATTCTTTATCGTCTTCATGATTGTACATCGGCAACAAAGACTGCGATATTCCGGTACTCTGATCAAAACGTTTAATGGTTTTCAATATAAAACTAACCACAAAGTCCAACTCTGTACACCAATAAATATTTTGTTCCTCAAGAGTTGATTCCAACAACTCACTGGTTAAAACATCCTGCCGAAAAAACTTACGCCACAGTTCTTTATCTTCTTCATAATTATTTGCTTCTTGTTGCATGTATGATTCATACAGTGAAGAATTAATCATGACGTCATATAATGATTTAATTACCTCGGGATGGTCTGTCCAACTTAATTTCTTAGCTGTTACGTATCTATTAAAAGTCTCGTTTTGTTCTAATTGTGAAATGAATAAGTTATTTGCAAAACGAAGATTTGGATCTAATTCCTGATCCGTGGGTCGATACTTGTGCAAAGCATTATCAATGCGTAAGCGTGCAAAACGAGTAATCTCTACTGCTAATAAAAGCAAGTAAAAATACAATTCATATGTTTTCTCAACACTGTGAAATAACTCCTTTTCGGCAATCCTGTATTCTTTTTCTCCACTTTTGTAATATGCAAATACAAGTTGGACTATTTTTATACGGATCAAAATCCTATTAATCATATTTGTAGCGCTTCTACTATTTTCTATGACAAAGATAATACATTAATGGAAGAGTACCAAACAGAAAGTGTCAGCAACAATCAATCATTGAATCGGACATATTTCAACATAACCCAACACAAAACGCTTATTTACAGACACTTTTCAATATCAGAACAGAAATTTCAGGTG
>JAJZHJ010000150.1 GCA_021804525.1 Bacteroidota bacterium
GTTAAAATTACACTGGCCAAGACCAATCATAAATCTGTATCGGGAGTTCTTGTGTTATCCGCCAAGAGTTTTAACACCGATACACCTCGTGTCATTCCTTCTATAACAGTGACTTTTCATATGATCCATGACACCAAACAAATCAACATTGTGCTTCCTATTGGAGATCAAATGCAACTATGGAGTGAATTTTCGCCTACCTTATACAAACTCCATGTTCTTTTAAAAGCTAAAAATAACATTGATCAACAAGATATTGAATTTGGAATGCGTAAAATAGATGTAAAAGGCAAATGGATATATGTTAACAATATACGCACTTTAATGAGAGGCACAGTCGAAAATTGCGTATTTCCATTAACTGGATACCCACCAATGGAAGTAGCCCCATGGGAGAGAATCTTCAACATCTGCAAATCATTCGGGATTAATCACATGCGCTTTCATTCTTATTGTCCGCCAGAAGCAGCCTTCAAAGCTGCAGATTTGACAGGAATTTATTTACAACCTGAAGGCCCAAGCTGGCCAAATCATGGAATCTCTTTAGGGAGAGGTCTTCCTATTGACACGTTTTTAATGTCTGAAACCAAACGCATGGACACAGCATATGGTAATTACGCATCATTCTGTATGTTAGCTGCAGGAAATGAACCCCGAGGCAATTGGGTGCCATGGGCCAGTAAATTTGTAGATTATTGGAAGAAAACAGATAATCGCAGAATTTATACCGGATTTTCAGTAGGTGGGGGTTGGGCATGGCAACCCGCTAATCAATATCAGGTTAAAGCAGGAGCCCGTGGTTTAAATTGGGCAAATCAACGACCTGAAACGATATCAGATTTCAGGCATCAAATCGATACTGTCAAAGAGCCATATATATCGCATGAAACAGGACAGTGGTGTGCTTTCCCTGACTTTAGTGAAATAGAAAAATATACGGGAGTAAACAGGGCGAAAAATTTTGAACTCTTCCGAGATATCTTAGCCAAAAATGATATGGCCGATATGGCTCAAGACTTTTTAATGGCTTCCGGCAAATTGCAGGTTCTATGCTATAAAAATGAGATAGAAAAGATATTACGCACTCCAAATTATGAAGGGTTTCAATTATTAAGCTTAACGGATTATCCGGGACAAGGCACGGCTTTAGTAGGAGTTTTAAACTCCTTCTGGGATGAAAAAGGATATGTTACATCCTCTCAATTCCGTCACTTTTGTAATGCAACTGTTCCATTAGTCCAGATGCCAAAGTTCGTTTACAAAAACGATGAAACATTGCATGCCTCTGCCGAGATAATTCATTACACCAATAAGCCATTAATCAATGCTTGCCCTGTCTGGAAAATTAAAGATACTTATGGAAATATCTTACAGAGCGGCAAATTTCCAGCACAAACGATTCCTGTCGGTAGTCATCTCACATTAGGGGAAATCAAGGTGAATCTAAAATCCTTTGCTGTACCATGTAAATTAAACCTGGAAGTTGCATTAAAAGGAACATCTATCAAAAACAATTGGAATTTCTGGGTCTATCCTGATACACTCACCATTGACACAACCAACATTTATGTCTGTCATACCCTAGACCAGAAAGCAGAGAAAATACTCAATGAAGGAGGAAAGGTCTTGCTTATTGCTGCAGGCCATGTTGAATATGGAAAAGATATTATTCAATATTATCAACCTGTCTTTTGGAACACATCATGGTTTAAAATGAGACCTCCTCATACAACAGGAGTCTATATCAACAATCATCATCCAATTTTTCAAAACTTTGTAACCGGTTATTGGGGCAACTTACAATGGTGGGAGTTGCTCAACCACGCACAAGTCATGCAATTGACAGATTTTCCAAAAGGATTCCACCCTTTGGTTCAGCCTATTGACACATGGTTTCTTAGCCGAAAATTAGGAATGTTGTTCGAAGCGCAGGTTGGCAAAGGAAAAATTGTGGTCACCAGCATTGATTTAGAAAACAATTTGAAGCAACGTCCTGTAGCTAAGCAACTATTGTATTCTATTACCCAATATATGAATTCATCACAATTTTATCCTCAATATCATGTAAATATAGAAACAATCAGGGAATTGTTCACAAAATCATCCCATCAATTCAAAACATATACACACGATGCTCCTGATGAACTCAAAAAAACGCACCATTAATAACACATAAACGTTCAATGACAATACGCTGGAGTAAATTATTGGTACCATGGCTATTTCTCCCATTTGCACTTATAGCTCAAACGAAGAGAGATAATACAATTCCAGTAACGGTTTCGCAAATGGCTAAACAATTCAAGTCTCCTCCGTCTGAATATGGTCCAACAGTGACCTGGGGATGGAATGGATACATTGATAGCACTATTATTAACCAGAACCTAGATCAAATTCAGCATAACGGGTTCAAGATGGTAACAATTGAAGCAGGATATAATCTTCCATACGCCTATTTATCTTCCAGGTACTTTAAATTAGTAAAATATGCCGTATATGCAGCAAAGGAACGAGGTATGCGAGTCTGGTTTATTGACGAAAGCAAATATCCCAGTGGTTTCGCAGGAGGACTTTTCAGTCAGAAACGACCAGATTTACGCATGCAAGCACTTATTCCTGTAATGTCTTTTAATGTGAAAGCGGGACAAACCATTAATCGAAAGATTCCTTCCTCTATTTTAAGTGCAATTGCCTATCATGCTTCATACAATACATCCATTCCAATACATAAGGGAGAAATACATTGGAAAGCCCCTAAAGAATTTGGGAATTGGAAATTATTATTAGTTGGACATGACTTTAGAACATCTCCAACCATGTCATCAAATAATCCTGCCAGGACTAAAAATACCACCAATTCATTATGTGATTATTTAAACTCCAATGCTACTTTACAATTTATTCAATTCACACATGAACAGTATAAAAGATATGTGGGAAGTGAGTTTGGAAAAACTATAATCGGATTTCGAAGTGATGAACCCGCTTTTTCTCACACTCCATGGACTCCAAATATGTTGAAAGAATTCCAACAACAAAAAGGATATAACATACAACCATACCTTGCCTCTTTTTTCATTCCTCATCCAACAAAAAAAGAACAATTAGCCAGAGCTGATTATTTTGAAGTCTTTTCGAATTTATTTCGTGATCATTTTTTTAAAGTTATTTCAGACTGGTGCTTAAAGAATCACATAGAGTATGAAGATCATATTGATCATGATGGGCCTGAAGATGTGAAAACCATGATGGCGTTAGTTCGTTCAGAAGGGGATTATTTTAGAGATATGCGTTACTTACAAATTCCAGGCATTGATGTCATTTGGAATCAAATTTGGCCAGGAAACGCTACTAATTTTCCAAAACTGGCATCTTCTGCAGCTCATCTCTATGGCCGATCTCAGGTCTTTAGTGAAAGCTTTGCAGCCTTTCATCCTAAACCAAACATAAAACAACTGAATTGGGTACTTAACGAACAATTAGCAAGAGGTGTCAATTTGTTTGAAATTATGTACTATTCTTCTTCAAGACAAAAGATGACCGGATATAATTTTATGGCATCCGATTCTTTCCCAAATGTGATGTGTACACTCAGCAGAAAATCATACATATTGGCTCAGGGACAACCAACCACCCAAATCGGTTTGTATTTCCCCACATCAAGTCTCTGGTTGGGAGATACGTTAGCGGCAAAAAGTGTATGGAATATCGCTAATACACTGTTAAAAAAGCAACGAGATTTTGATTTTGTCGATCAACAAGCAATTGATTCATCAATGCAATTGAGAAATGGATATTTTATAAACAGAAGCGGGCAAGTATACCATACAATTATTCTACCTTCAATAAGCACAATTTCTTCTATTGAGCTTCATAGGCTTCATACCTTTGCAAATGAAGGTGGTAAGGTAATCTTCATGGGATCGATGCCTTTAACCATTGAGACATCTTCTTTTCTCAAAGCCTCTTCTCCGTCACCTTGCAGTTGGGCTATCAAAGAGCCTTCAGGAAAATTTACACGAAAAGTTTTAAATGCGTTACCGGTGCCTGATGTAGTTTTTAACAAACCATGTCCTTCCATCAAATACATACATCGTCATTTGAAAGACGGAGATGTCTATTTCTTTTTCAATGAAAGCGACAAACGGCTGGCAAGAGCAACAACAATAGAAGGAAATGGAGTGGTACAAGTCTGGAATCCTGACAACGGAAAGATCATTCCTGTAAGCAGTACGTACATTGGCAACGGATTTGCAAAAATACCCCTTGACATGGCGCCTTATGAAGCTCGCGTTGTCGTGTTGGGCGCCTTGCCGAAGAAATACATGAGTGAATATTATCGGCTTCACCAGCACCCACGTTTCGTCAATTACTTTAGGGCGGAATCCATCTTGAGCGAATTGATTGACAATGTCAGTAAAAATGGTTCTTTGCTGTTGAATATATCCCCGCATGGCAATGGCATCAATCCTCTTGAACAACAAAATATATTGCTCGACATTAGCCATTTGGCTTCATGTAAATGCAGAAGCAATCTACGGCACACACCCATGGTCACAATTCGGCGAAGGAACATCAGCCGATGCGGCCGTAAAACTGAGCTGCTATTGTTATATAGAACATGACTTTCGATTTACAACCCAAGACGATATTTTTGCGCTATGACCATGGCAACGCCTGTAGAAGAAGTCACCATTATCGCATTGGGTAAGAAAAAAACATTGACCGGCAAAATATTAATGATATATTGGGAGAAAACACTCCTAAAAAGTTCAGGCAAACAACCAAAGGATTAGAAATAAATATGATGACTAAAAAATTGGATGAAAATATTTACGTATTTAAAATTACCGGACTGAAACTGCATTGATATATTTACGATTCGACTAAATAACATAAAAAAAAG
>JAJZHJ010000151.1 GCA_021804525.1 Bacteroidota bacterium
TTCTTGCTGCGAAAATCCAACTGGAAGTGAAACATCAATGCCTGTAAATCGTTTTGCAAAATATTGAGCAACACGCTCATCTGTAACAGCATAAGGAATAGTTCCTTTTGCAACCAATAAAATCAGCTCTTCTGAATCATACACTTTCATTTGATTGATATATATCGTATCGCTCATTTCATGAGCCAAATCTCTTATCAACTGAATGTAATATGAATCTTTTGACAATGTGATTTGCTGTTTTCCCAATTGCAATTGATTTTTAATTTCACCTATACCATCAGCTCCTTTCCGTTGAACAAGAACAGCTCTCGAAATTAAAATAGGATAAGAAATAGAGATTGATTTTTTCGTTTCAGAAGTAAGCGGGATGTTTTGTGCTATTAAATCTATTTTTCCATTCAACAAATCATCAATGGCTGTTTGCAACGAACGTACTTTAATAAATTCTGGCTTAACATGCAAAACACTGTTGCAAAAATAGTTAACCAATTCATATTGAAAGCCAGCCAAAGTATCACCCCGACTCATATAATCAATCTGATTGACACGGATAGCCACCCGCAACACTCCTTTAGCTCGAATTGCATTAATGTCTTTCACTCCATACAAAAATAGAAAAGCATAGATAAAATATCCACTTAATAGTAAAATCACCAAACCAATGAAAAGTGACTGTGTTTTAATATTTTTTATGTCTATTTTTGCCATTTTTCACTGCTAAAACAGAGTTGTCTGACCGGTAATTTCATCTATATTGATATCATCAGAAAAATTATTATTTGATGCAATATCAATATTTTCAGCCTTTTGATTGATTTCATCTGCAGAATCATCTGAAGAAGATGCAAATAGCTCAACATCCACATCGATATTTAAAGAGCCATTTTCATCCAAATCTTCTGGAACAAGCTTAGGTTCAAGCTCATTCACGGATAATAATTTCCATGTTGTCAGTCGCTTACCTTTTGCCTTACAACTTTTCACTCCAACAAATTCGTCTACATCAATGAGAATAGGTTCTTTATCACTATCCTCTTCATCAAAAGTTAATTCAAAACGAGGAAAATCTTCTCCGGAAATATGAATCATGTAAGAATCAGGATGTTCACCTAACAAATTTATCGGTTTTGAAGATGGTTCAAGTAAAAATCTTTTCAAATAGGGAAATTTTTGATCAGCATCAAACAACACCACTGTCCAAATTTTATCTTTATCATATTGTTCAATAACCAGTACATCTTGCTCATAATGATTAGTTAAATCAAAATTTGTTGTATAGTATTCTCCTTTTTTTGTAATAACCAAAATAAGATCATCACTCTGAAATTCGCCTAAATAATCACCTCGATGATCATAATTTAAACGGAAAACATCACGATCAAACCATACATCTCTACCCCCTAACGTGGAGGCTCCTTTATGCTTCAAATTAATTTTAAGAATATCATTTTTTGTTAAAAGATTTCCCATTGATTGACGACCTTTGATAGCTATGTCACTAAAATCTTTTTCAAAGATCAAATTTTTAATGCGTGGTTTGGGTTTTAGTGCAACTCTAATCACTTCAGCTTCACCGTTTGGATTAGCGCTAAAATAAAGAATTCGCGAATTTTCTTTGCCTTGAGTCATATCATATTCTTTATCTCGCGTCACGCCAGTAACCGCAAAACGTTTCATGTAATAAGCCCCACCTCGCCCATTACGGTACACCACATTGTAAATAGTTCGTTGATCATTCTTCTTGAAAAGAGCCAAATATAGAATGTTTTTACCGACAAATATTTTTTCAGCAACTCTAACGACTTTGTATTTTCCATCTTTGAAGATCACAACAACATCATCAATGTCGGAACAATTACATAAATAAACATCTTTTTTAAGTCCGGTGCCAATGAAGCCTTCGTCATAATTCACATAAAGTTTTTCGTTGGCTTCTACCACTTTAGCAGCTTCAATAGTTTCAAAATTACGAATTTCTGAACAGCGCGGATATCGGGGACCATATTTTTCTTTCAAACGCTTATACCAATCAATGGTGTACTCGACAAGGTGATCTAAATGATAATCAATTTGTTTAAGTTGTTTTTGAATGGAAGCAATCTCTTCTTCTGCTTTTTCTACACTAAATTTCAGAAAACGTTTTGTCTTTATTTCAAACAAACGTACAATATCTTCATTAGTTATTTCACGCACAAAAGTTGATAAAAAAGGCTCCAACCTTTTATGTACGTGACGAATGGCTTCTTCCAAAGTTACACTCTCTTCAAAAGGTTTGTCTTTGTAAATCCGTTCATGAATAAAAATCATTTCAAGCGATGCAAAATGTAATGCTTCAAGCAATTCATCACGTTCTATCTCAAGCTCCATTTTCAACAATGTCTGCGTATGTTCAACACTGGTACGTAACAATTTGCTAACCGTAATAAAATGAGGCTTGTTATCTTCAATAACACAACAATTAGGAGAAATACTACGTTCACACTCGGTAAAAGCATAGAGAGCATCGATGGTTTTGTCGGATGAAACGCCTGGCTGTAAATAAATTACAATTTCAACTTTTTGAGCCGTATTATCATCTACCTTTCGAAGTTTTATTTTTCCTTTATCGTTTGCCTTTAAAATTGATTCAATTAGCTTCACGGTATTAGTCCCAAACGGTATTTCATTTATAACCAAAGTTTTGTTGTCAAGTTTATTGATCTTAGCCCGAACTTTTACAGCTCCGCCACGCTCTCCGTCATTATAACGGGAAACATCAACATAACCACCTGTTTGGAAATCGGGATAAAGCGTAAATGATTCGTTTTTGAGATATGCAATAGAGGCATCTAATAATTCATTAAAATTGTGAGATAATATTTTGACATTCAACCCTACAGCAATACCTTCCACACCTTGAGCAAGCAATAGAGGAAATTTAGCAGGCAAAGCAATAGGTTCTTTGTTACGACCATCATAAGAAAGTTTCCATTGAGTGGTTTTGGTATTAAACATCACCTCCAACGCAAATTTTGAAAGCCTTGCTTCAATATATCGGGGAGCAGCCGCACCATCGCCGGTCAAAACATTTCCCCAGTTCCCTTGACAATCTATTAATAAATCTTTTTGCCCTAACTGTACCAACGCATCGCCAATTGAAGCGTCACCATGTGGGTGAAACTGCATGGTGTGGCCAACAATATTTGCAACTTTATTATAACGACCATCATCCATTCTCTTCATGGAATGAAGAATACGACGTTGCACAGGTTTCAATCCATCATAAATATGCGGAACAGCTCGTTCTAAAATTACATACGAAGCATAGTCGAGAAACCAATTCTGATACATGCCTGCCAAATGATGTTTGATTTGGTCATCATGCGGGTTTGGAATATGATAATCAGAATGCATAGCTCGTGATGATTCGACTATAAAGTGATCATCATGTATCTCACTTGTTGAATCTTCTAAAGCATCTTCCGACAAATTATCAGAAAATGTATCGTCTTTATGTGTCATATTATCAATAACTTATTGCAGTATTCAATTTTTTTTCTCATTATGCCCAAACTTTGAGCACATTTGACAAAACCCGCACCTTAATTTGTTTTCCCATGATCCCAGGTTCTCCATCAAAATGGACATAATCGGCATGTTTTCGTTCTACCACCAAAGAAGAACACTTAAAGGTTTCAACGTAACGCGTTTTATCTAATTGCTTGACAAGTAAATGTAAACTTAATCTTGGTGCTTCATAAATCGGAAATTCTGACATTACCACCACATCCAAAAGACCATCATTAATTGAAGCATTAGGAGCTATAACAACATTGTTTCCCCATTGCGAAGCATTGGCAAATGTAATTAAAAAAGCTTTTCGTTCAATCGTTTCTTTTCCGTCAATGGTCAATTTATACCATTGCGACTTATAATCAAAGTATTGAAAAATTACTTCGCCCATGTATACAGCGGGTCCCCTGCGCCCTGTTTCTGCGAAACGATTGGCAATAAAAGCATCATATCCCACCCCTGCGGTACAAAAAAAAGGCGTATCATTCAACACACAACCATCAATGAAAACCTCATGTTGTTTGCGGATTTTCTTCAATGATGTCGATATTTGCAAAGACATTTTTAGATGTAAGGCTAACCCATTCCCTGACCCTGATGGAACAATTCCCAATGCAACAGGAGTTCCCATCAACGCCCGAGCTATTTCGTTGACCGTACCATCTCCACCGATAGCAACAACAGCATCATATCCTTCGCTAACAAATCTTTTTGCTTCATAATAACCATCATTGGCAGCCTTTGTAGTATAAATGGCAGTTTCAAAATCAGGTTCTGAAAAATATCTTTGTATCAACTGAGGGTATTGTAATTTTGACCGAGTTCCCGATTTCGGATTAATGATAAAGGCAATCTTTTTCACGTGTAAATCAATTATGTAAATCACACATTTTTAATTCGTTTCTGTCTGCTACTATATACAATGGATATGCAAATCAACAAAAAATGAATTTCTAATTATCAATCATACCATCTTTTATGATTACAATCCGATCTGACATAGCAGATACTTCCTTATCATGGGTCACTATAACAATGGTTAGTGCAAAACGATCCCGTACATCAAAGAAAAGACGATGTAATTCTTCTTTATGTTTCGAATCTAAACTTCCTGAAGGTTCATCAGCTAAAATGATTGAGGGACGATTGATCAACGCCCGAGCTACCGCGACTCGTTGACGTTCACCTCCCGACATTTCATTCGGTTTATGATGCACCCGCTCATCAAGATTCAAAAAATGAAGCAAATCGAGTGCTTCATTTTCAGCCTTTTTGAAGTTTTTCTTTCCTATCAGCGCGGGCAACATCACATTTTCTAATGCTGAAAACTCGGGCAATAACTGTGGA
>JAJZHJ010000152.1 GCA_021804525.1 Bacteroidota bacterium
GTATAAGCACTCTATTTTTTTGGAGCTGTTGTGGTTGGCTGTTGAGTTCGCGGAGGCACTTTATAGCTTCGCCAAATCAGATACAGTCCGATCAACACAAAAGGAATACTGAGCCATTGGCCCATATCGAGCGACATGTTGCGTTCGAACGCTTCCTGGGGTGCTTTGAGAAATTCGATAAAAAAACGGGCAATGAAAATGAGTACAATCGTCAATCCAAAGAAGAAGCCCGAACCAACTTTCGCCCGCATTTTTTTATACAAATACATATTTAACGCGAAAATAGTCAGGTAGGAAAGCCCTTCGTAGATTTGAGAAGGGTGACGCGGAGATTGATCAACACGTTCAAAGATAAATGCCCAGGGCACATCTGTCTTTTTTCCATAAATCTCAGAGTTCATCAAGTTGGCCATGCGGATGAAAAAGCCTGCTATAGGAGTAACCACTGCCACTAAGTCGAGTGTAACCCATAAGTTTCGTTTCGTTTGATAGGTAAAAAGCGCTAATGCCAAAATGAGACCAAGTGCACCGCCATGACTTGCCAACCCTTGGTAACCAATAAAATGATAATGACCGTCAGGTAATTGCTCGATGGGTAGAATCACTTCCAATGGATGTGTTATCAATTGACTCGGTTCGTAGAACAGATATTGTCCCAAGCGTGCACCGGCAATGATCCCGATTAATCCGTACAACGTCAACTTATCCCATTCTTTTTGGGTAAAGCCTTCTCGTTTGGCCATTTTCTCAAGTATAAAAAGCGCCAACACAATACCGCCAACAAATAGAATGCCATAATAACGAATAGATATGCCAAACACTTTGACAATTTCAGGATCGACATTCCAATGAATAAATAAATCCATAGGTAGTAATTTTCAATTAAAATATTATTATTATTCTCCTTATCAACATACTATCAATAAAACTACAATATTCTTTCTACAGTGAAATACGAAATTTCACATCATTTTTTCTCGCAAGGTTCGGGATAGTCGATGGTATAATGCAACCCAATGCTTTCTTTGCGCAACATGGCCTGTTTAATGATCAAATACCCCACACTGATGATATTGCGAAGTTCACAAATTTCTTTCGAAACGATGGAACGATCAAATAAACTTTCACTTTCGCGGTAGAGAATTTCGAGTCGGGCGATAGCTCGCTGCAAACGAAGGTTAGAGCGAACAATGCCTACATACGCTGTCATGATTTGCTCTACCTCTTTCACGCTTTGTGTAATTAATACCATCTCTTCAGGCAACGAAGTTCCAGCGTCATCCCAATCGGGCACTTCCACAAAGGAAAGTTGGTGTATGCGTTGCACAGCATCTTTGGCAGCGGCATCGGCAAAAACCACCGCTTCGATCAAAGAGTTTGATGCCAGGCGGTTTGCACCATGCAATCCGGTGCGGCTGCATTCGCCAACTGCATATAATCTATCAATGGAAGAATGAGCATTCAGGTCGACTTTAATGCCACCACATAAATAGTGTGCTGCAGGCGCCACAGGAATCATGTCGCGCGTAATATCGATGCCAAGACTCAAACATTTTTGATAAATCATTGGAAAATGCTCTTTTGTCTCTTCGGCATCTTTATGAGTTACATCCAAATAAACACAATCGTCACCACGATTCTTCATTTCATTATCAATGGCACGAGCCACCACATCGCGCGGAGCTAATGCACCGCGAACATCATATTTGTGCATAAACTCTTTGCCATCACGTGTCCGCAACACAGCGCCATAGCCACGCATAGCTTCCGTAATCAAAAAAGATGGACGTTCGCCCGGGTGATATAACGCCGTTGGATGGAATTGCACGAACTCCATGTCAGAAATCACTCCACGGGCACGATGCACCATTGCAATACCATCGCCGGTGGCAATGGGTGGATTGGTGGTAGTTTGATATACATTGCCAATGCCTCCGGTAGCCAATAAAGTCACTTTAGCTAAAAAGGTATCGATGCGACGGGTACGATGATCCAACACATAAGCACCAAAACATGCAATGTTGGGAGTGTGACGCGTAACGATTTGCCCTAAATGATGCTGCGTAATAAGATCGATGGCAAAATGATAGTTATAAACATCAATATTCGGATTTTGCAATACGCTCTTCACTAACGACTCCTGAATTTCACTGCCGGTAGAATCCTTGTGGTGTAAAATACGAAACTCAGAATGCCCACCTTCACGATGTAAATCGAAATGTCCCGAGTCATCCTTATCGAAATCAACGCCCCAATGAATAAGTTCATCAATTTGAGCAGGAGCTTCGCGCACCACTTTTTCTACCGCAGCTTTGTCACAAAGAAAGTCACCGGCTATCAGCGTGTCTTGAATATGTTTCTCAAAATTATCTGTTTGTAGCATCACCGTGGCAACGCCTCCCTGAGCATAGAATGTATTGGCTTCTTCCAGCGATGTTTTGGTTAAAATAGCTACTTTACCTTTACCGGCAACCTTAAGCGCAAAACTTAGTCCGGCAATACCACCTCCAATGACCAAAAAATCATATCGATACTGCATTTTTCTTCTTCTTTATAAAGTTTGTAAAGATGTATTGGCATTTCAACATGACTAATCCAAAGTATCCTTTACTTACCCTTTAATTTTCACGAAGCAAAGATACTCTTTTTTCAGGACTTGATACAAACAAGCCATTTTTTGCTTTTTTGTCAACAATTTGCACTCAAAACAGCTATCTTTGTTTCGCAAACAGCAAAGAAAGAGCAACGCTTATCCTATGACTACATCAATGACAAGAAGGTATTTGCGAGTATCCATTCTGACCATCCCGCATAACTCATTCTTCCAATTCTCTCTGCCCTTTCCAACAATTCAATCTTCAAAAACAAGCCACCTACGAGAGAAAATTCTGACTTTTCGACCTTTCTTGTCAAAATCAAAAAATACTGTTCGCACAATAAGAAATCGTGTCCTTCGGATCGTCAATCCGTTTAATGAATGTCTCTGCGGCTAATTTAAACATACTAATCAGAGTAGCCGACACCCATTTCCATCAACCAAACCACCTATGAACTCAAAAATAATTATTTATCAATTGCTCCCTCGTCTTTTCGGTAACACAAATACATCTGTTATGCCTCATGGTGACATAGAAGCAAACGGATGCGGTAAATTTCAAGACATAACAGAACTTGCACTCTATAAAATCAAGGAATTAGGTATAACGCACGTGTGGTTTACAGGCATCATTGAACATGCCACACAAACGGATTACTCAACCTACGGCATTGCCAAAGACCATTCGGCTGTTGTAAAAGGAAAAGCCGGTTCCCCTTACGCTATCAAAGATTATTACGATGTCGATCCCGACTTAGCCGTCGATGTAGCCCGTCGCATGGAAGAATTTGAAGCCTTGATAGCACGTACCCACCAACAGAAACTCAAAGCACTGATTGATTTTGTACCCAATCACGTAGCACGGCAATATCATTCGGATGCAAAACCAGTTGAAACATCCGATCTGGGTGAACATGACAACCGGCAACATGCTTTCGATCCTCAAAACAATTTCTACTACCTGCAAAAAAAACAGTTTGCCGGCCATTTTGATTTAATAGGAAAGGAAGAAACTCCATACGTAGAGTTTCCGGCCAAAGCAACCGGCAACGATCAATTTACATCGCGACCAACCATCAACGACTGGTACGAAACCATCAAGCTCAACTATGGAATTGATTATGTAAATGGCCATACGCAACATTTTGACCCGATTCCCGATACCTGGCATAAAATGCGAGACATCTTATTGTTTTGGGCAAACAAAGACATTGATGGATTTCGATGCGACATGGCCGAAATGGTGCCGGTAGAATTCTGGGGATGGGTAATTCCACAAGTAAAAAAAGCCTTTCCAGACGTGCTGTTTATAGCCGAGATTTACAATCCAGCTGCCTATCGTCATTTTCTTGAGATCGGTAAATTTGATCTTCTCTATGATAAAGTGGGAATGTACGACACGCTCCGCGCCATCATTACCGATTATGAATCAGCAAGAGCCATCAGTGTGGCCTGGCAAAAAGAGAGCGATATTCTGCCACGCATGCTCTTCTTTCTCGAAAACCACGACGAACAACGCGTTGCATCATCATTTTTTGCCAACGACCCGCAGCAAGCCATACCAGGAATGATTGTGGCAGCTACTATCAGTACATCGCCAGTGATGATCTACTTCGGACAAGAATTAGGAGAAAAAGCTGCCGATGCCGAAGGCTTTAGCGGTGAAGATGGACGAACAACCATTTTTGATTATTGGAGTATTGACTCTGTTCGCCGCTGGTACAATCATGGGAAATGTGACGAGACCCTTCTCACAAATGAGGAACAACAACTTCGAACATTTTATCAACGCCTGTTAACTCTTACATTACAAGAAAAAGCTATTGCCGAGGGTGAAATGTTTGATCTGATGTATGTCAATTACGACAATCCCCATTTTAATGCCGACAAACAGTTTGCCTATTTACGCAAATCAAATGATTCGCTTTTATTGATCTGTGTCAATTTTGATGCCATCTGTGAAGATATTGAGGTGACTATTCCGCAACACGCCTTCACTTATTTGCAGTTGCCCAATGACAAAGAAGTATTGGCCACCGACTTATTGACGGACGAAGCAGAACCCATCCAACTGTTTAGTTCACATCAACCTTTTCGAATGCATCTCAAATCCAACAGTGGAAAGATTCTTAAGCTGCGTGAAAAGTAGATGACAGGAATCGAGAAGGTGGAAAGTGTATAGTGGAAATAATCTGTCAATCCTTCAATCCAGCAGCTCTATGATTTCATCCTGATTTAGTTTTTCCAATGGATTATTTGAAGTGATAAATGTATCTGCTAATCTTGATTTAGCA